>JALYHE010000001.1 GCA_030776705.1 Actinomycetota bacterium
GTTGGACCCCCAGGGGGTCAAACTTCGCGACATGAACGCTCGACGCGGTGCCCTCAGGCCCGGCGAGCGGCGGCGAACCAGTCGAGCACGGCCCGGGTGCCCTGCTCCACCGTGGTCCAGGGTTGCCACCCGAGATGGATGCCCGCCCTTCCGGGGTCGAGGCAGATGCGGTGCAGCTCGCCGGGACGCTCGGGGGCGTACTGCGGGGGCTGGTCCACGCCGGCGGCCGAGGCCATCGACTCGTACAGCCGGTTGACCGTCGTCTCGACCCCCGTCCCGACGTTCACCAGCAGTCCGCCGCCCCGGTCGGCGGCCCGAACGAAGCTGTCGACCACATCGTCCACGTAGACGAAGTCGCGGGTCTGCTCGCCGTCACCGAAGATGGTGCAGCCCTCCCCTGCCAGCAGCCGCCCGGCGAAGATGGCAACCACCCCGGCCTCGCCGTGGGGGTCCTGGCGGGGCCCGTACACGTTGGCCATGGCCAGGCTCGTGAACTCCAGCTGGTGCAGCTCCCGGTAGGCCCCCAAGTAGTCGCCGGCGGCCTTCTTGGCCACGCCGTACGGTGACAGGGGCCGCTGCGGGTGGGTCTCCTTGACCGGCAGGTCGTGGGGGTCGACGTCGCCGTAGATGGTGCCGCCGCTGGACGCGAACACCACCTTGCGGGTCCCAGCCAGGCGGGCTCCCTCGAGCACCTGCAGGGTCCCGAGCACGTTGACGTCGGCGTCGAACACAGGACGTTCCACCGACACCCTGACGTCGGCCTGGGCGGCCAGGTGGAATACCACCTCGGGCCGGCGGCGGGCCATCAGGGCCGGTAGCTGGTCCGAGCGCACGTCGAGGCGCTGGAAGGTGAAGTCGTGGTCGGGGTTGGAGCGGGCCTCGACGAGGTTGGCCAGCGACCCCGTGGACAGGTCGTCCACGGCGTCCACGGCGTCGCCCTCGGCCAGGAGGCGGTCGACCAGCGTGGAGCCGATGAAACCGGCGCCGCCGGTCACCAGCGCTCTCACCGGGCCCACGCTCTCACGAGGAGGGGACCCGGGCCCCGTGGAATCGGCTGCCCGGCTCGACCTTGACCCGCTCCCCCACCACGGAGAGCCCGGTGAGCTGGACGCCCTCACCCACCACCGTTCCCGCGCCGACGATCGATCCCTCGACCACGGCGCCGGCGTGGACCACGGAGCCTGGGAGTAGGACGGAGCCCTCGACCCTGGCGCCCTCCACCCGAGCCCCGGCGCCCACCACCGACGCCTGCACCAGGGACCCCTTTCCCACGAAGGCGGCGTCGCCCACCAGGGAGCGGGGCAGCACCTCTCCGTCCACCACCGGGCCTCCGAGGGTCCACACGCCGGCGCCCGCCTCGGCCGCGCCGGGGGCGGGGGGGAGACCTCGAACGCCCGCGAGCAGATCCATATGGGCCCTCAGGTAGGTGGCCGGCGTGCCCGCGTCCAGCCAGTAGGCGTCCGAGGCCAGGGCGAACAAGGTGCCGTCGTCCACCATGGCCGGGAAGGTCTCACGCTCCACGGAGACCAGGGTCTCGTCGGGGATGCGCTCCAGCACGGACGGCTCCATCACATAGGTGCCGGCGTTGATGAGATCGGTGGGTGGAGACTCGGGCTTCTCGACGAAGGCCAGCACCCGCCCTTCCTCGTCGACGGGGACGACGCCGAACGATCGGGGGTCGTCGACAGGGGTGACGTGGATGGTGCCCTCGGCACCGCGGTCGTGGTGGAGGGCGGCCAGCGCGCCCACGTCCAAGTCGGTGAGCACGTCGCCGTTCACGACCAGGAAGGTGCCGTCGACCCGGCCGTGGAGGGCGGCGAAGCGGATGGCCCCGGCCGTGCCCAGGGGACTGGGCTCGACGGCGTAGCGAAGGCGGACCCCGGAGCAGCGGTCGCCCGGGAAGGCGGCGAGGAAGGCGTCGGGGCGGTAGCCCATGGACAGGACCGCCTCTTCCACGCCGTGGGCGGCGAGGTGGGTCAGCCCTCGCTCGATCATGGCCACCTCTACCACCGGCAGCATCTGCTTGGGAGTGGTGAGGGTGAGGGGGCGAAGGCGGGTGCCCATGCCCCCGACGAGGACGATCGCCCTCAAGGCGCGCCCGGTGG
>JALYHE010000002.1 GCA_030776705.1 Actinomycetota bacterium
GAGCTCGGCCGCGAGCGTCCAGGAGGCGTCGCCGGCCCGGGCCTTGACGAAGGCGACAGGATCACCGCCGGCGAGCAGGAGCACGCCCAGGCCGGCCCGGCTCGGCTGCCGGCGTTCGTGGACGGCGAACGTGTCGAAGGGCCCCAGCTCGCGACGCCAGCGGGCGAGGAGGTGCTCCCAGCTACCGGAGTCCATTGGTGGGGACCAGGCCGCCGTGGGGCCCAGCACCGACGTGTTGCGGGTTACCGCTATGGCCCACCACAGCGTTAGCTGGGCGAGGCGGGCCCTGGTGAAGCAGGCGCTGTAGAGGCTGAGGCCGGCCCGGGCCGCAGCGGGGGACGTGGCCGGTACCCAGACGTTGCCGACCCGGGGCGGGAACCGGTGAAGGACGACCCGGGGCGGGGCGGCGGGGGCTGCTCGATGCGCGGGCTCGGCCGGGGGAGCCACCACGGGCCGTTTGCCGTCCCCGTCGCCGGCTCGCACCGGTGCGGGCCGGGGGGGCACGGGAGCAGGCCGGGCCGGTGAGACGGACCTGGGCGGAGGCGCTCCGACCCTTCCTGTCACGGCCGCAGGCATCCTGGCCGGGGACCCGCTCGGCTGGTCCGGCCGCAGGCGGGCGCGCTGGAGCACACCCGCCCATCCGACTAGCACGAACAGCCAGATGTTGGCCACGTTGGCGGGAGTGCCCAGGGCCTCGTTGGTCGTGCTGTTGACGAGGAGGAAGGCAAGCACCGCCCACAGGATGGTCCGGTCTCCCACGGGCGCGGAGCGCTTCTTCAGTTGCCAGATCGAAGCCGCCAGCACGACCAGGAGCGCGAGGAACCAGAGGAGCCCGAAGATCCCGGAGTCGGTGAGGACGTTGACCAGGGCGTTGTGGCCTCCGCCGAGCCCGATGGTCTCGACGAACACGCCCCTGGAGGCGGTGAGCCCGTAGCCCGTGAGGGGGCGAGCCTTCACCATCTCGAAGGCCTGCTCCCAAAGCTCCGTCCGGCTGTTGAGCGTCGCCAGCGTCTCTGCCGACTCCCCACGCTCGAGGAAGCGCAGCACGACTCCACCGAAGACGAGCGTCACGAAGCCGGCCACGGCCCCCATGACCACCAGGGCGTCGAGCTTCCGGCGGCGAGGCCGGGAGCAGAGGACGGCCACGACCACGCCGAGGGCGCAGCCGGCGATGGCACCCCGCGTCCTGGTGGCGAGGAGAGCAGCCCCGTTGACGCAGAGAAGGCCGGCGTACACGAGCCCCGGCCACCGCACGGGCCGGTCTCGGGAGCGGCTGGCCAGGTAGCAGACCAACAGCACCACGGCCAGGCCGAGATAGCTCCCGGCCATGACCGGGTGGACGTAGAGCCAGTTGAACCGGTTCTGCTGGAGCCTGAACCTCGGGAACTGGAAGGCCGCCCCGAACAGGACCGAAGCCGTGACCAACAAGACGTAGGCGTGTGCGAGCCAGTGGAGCTGCACCCTCGTGGCCCGTCTAGACACCGCCTGGCACAGACCGCAGGTGATGAGCAGCTGCGCTCCTCGCACGAGGGCCAGGCTCGGGTACTCGGCGTAGAAGGCGGTGGCGAACAAGGTCAGGGAGAGGCCCCAGGCCACGAAGAGCAGGGGTGTGGGCCGGCGAAGCCGGGGTGGTCCGGCGACCTGGAGGAGCAGGAAGGCGGCGACGGCGGCGTACACCACGATCTCGATGAGCACCGTGAAGTCGGGCCGGCCGGAGAGGCTCTCGCTCGGTGGGCGGAGCCGGAGCTTGTAGTCGGAGGCGACCATCATGGCCAGGGCCAGGACGGCGACCCAGCTCCGCGTCAAGAACCGGGGGACCTCCGGTCGGGTCCGAAGGACGGCCTCCACATGCCGGTCCTCCTGAGTGGAGGGACCGGCCTCCGCCCCGGTCGCCATCCTGGCCTCGGTCCTCACGGGCTCGTCGACCACTTCGTGGGGAGGACGACGGCCGAGCGCGACGACCGCTCGGTACTGGTCAGGAGTAGCGCCTCGTAGGCGGCTACCACGTCCTCCACGTTGTACAGCTCGGCCACTCTCTCGGCGGCCATGTCCCGTAGAGCCTTGGCATCCGAGAGCGGCATCTCACAGCCGTCCCGGAGGACGTCGACCACGTTCGTCTCTCCGTCGGCGCCGGTCCGGAAGAAGAGCCCGGCCGAGCCCAGCGTCTCCCGGTTGAACGGGGTGTCCAGCGCCACGGTGAGGGCCCCGGCGTGCATGGCCTCGACCAGCGACGGGTTCATCCCGCCCACCGAGTGGCCGTGGACGTAACAGGTGGCGGAGCCGACGAGGTCCAGGAACTCGGAGCGGTCGTCGACGTGTCCGACCAGGCGGATGCGCCGGTCGGAGGTGGTCAACCGCTCGAGCGTCTGGGCCACCGGTGAGCTGTAGTTGGCCGTCCCCAGCACGAGCAGCGGCTGGCTCAGCTCGCTCCTCGAGTACGCCTCGGCGACGACGTCGATGTTGTTCTCGGGGTTGAGCCGCCCGGCGATGATGAAGTAGTCGCCGCGTACGACCCCCAGCCTCTCCGGCGCCTCGGTGGGCGCTGCGCTCCCGTCGGTGGGAAAGCAGTACGGGATCACCGTGGAGTCGGCGCGGAACTCCCGCCGGTACACGTCGGCCATCGACGTGCAGTCGCTCACCAGGGCGGTGGCCCCGTGGCGGGCCATCCGGGCCGCGAATCGGAAGTACGACCGGGCCGCCCGTCCCCACTTGCCCCGGAGCCACTCCTGGCCGTCGGTGTTGAGCACGACGCGCTGCCCGGTGTACTTGTTCAGGGCGCAGTACGGCGCGTTGGCCACGTTCACCACCAACACCACGTCGTGGCCGGCGAGGCGACTGCGGAGCGAGGCCACGAGGCCGTGGCTCAGGGTGTTGAGCTGCTTGCCGGCGATGGCGGGCAGCACCACCCGCTTCACGCCCCGGTACGGCGTCCCGTCGTCCACCTCCGTGGTACGGCAGTACATGGTCACGTGGTGGCCCCGGTCCACCAGGGCGGGCAGCAGGGTGGTGAGGAACGTCTCGTATCCGCTGTAGGTGGAAGGGATGGCCCTGGCGCCGAACACGCCGATGTCGAGCGAGCGCCTGGGGGCAGCCGGAAGGTCGACCGCCGCCGCAGCCGAGCGAGACCCGACTCCGTCGGCCAGGTGATCGCCGCCGTGGGGACCGCTCATGCCGGTGACACCGACCTGCGGTAGAGCCGGACGAGCAGGAGGGTGCCGACCGCCATCCCTGCCGCAATGCCCCACGGCGCGGCGCTGGGCGACCCGTAGACCACCAGGGGGATGACCAGACCCAGGCCGACGAGGGAGTCGAGGGCCCGGATGAGGAAGACCTGGCGGGACTGGCGGCGGGCCACGGCGGCGTGGGCGAGCGGCAGACCGGCCGCGAAGGCGGCGGCGAACAGCACCCATCCCACGACGGCCAGCTCGTCGATGGTGATGGTCCCCGCCGTGAGGAGGCGGGCCATCGGGCCCGAGAAGGCCACGGTCACCATGCCGTAGGCGACGGTGGCGGCCACCAGGAGCATGGCGGCGTGCCGGACCGGTACAGAGTGCCTGCGTCGAGCCCACCGCTCGTCGTCGGAGTACATGGGAAGCAGGAAGGCGCCCGCCCCGCCCGTGAAGGCCAGGACCGGCGCGACCAGCAGCCGGGCTGCCTCGAGCTGGCCCAGCGCGGCGCGGGACGCCACCGCCACCACCGTGATCCTCATGGTCAGCAGGGACAGCGGTCGGATGCCGGCCTGGGCCGAGCGCCACACGGCGAAGTTGCCGACCTCTCGCAGCGCCGCCCAGGACGGCCGGACCAGGCTCAGCTCCTGCCTGGGGAGCTGGAGCCCGGCGACCAGGACGGCGGCGGTGGCCCCGACGGCCATGGCCAGGACGAAGGTGTTGAGGGTGAGGTGCCCGCCTGCCCACAGCACGGCGAGGGCCAAGAGGGTGCTGCCCACGTACACCGCGTCGTTGAGCACCAGCTTCCAGAACTCCAGACGAGCCATGAGGAGCCGGCGGCCCACCTCCTCGACCAGCCACAAGGAGACCATGACCCCGAACAGGAGGGCCCCACCGGCGTCGGTCAGGCCGAGGGCCAGTGCACAGGCGAAGGCCACGGCGAAGCCGGCCGAGGCGAAGGCGGCCTGGGAGGCCACGAGCCCGCCCCGGGTCCTGGGGTCGAACCGGTCGAGCACCGTGAGGGAGTCGCCGACCCAGCTGGTCTGCACAGCCGACACGAGGACGAGGATGCCGACGAACAGAGCGAAGGCGCCGTAGCCCTCCACTCCCAGGGTGCGGGCGGCCAGCACCTGGAGGAGGAGGCTGCCCCCTGCGTTGACGAAGGTACTCACGATGGCGCCGCTGGCTCGACGACCCACGCTCGACTTCGTGGGCTGATCCTGGGCGGCCAGCCCCTCGCTCGGGTGGGCCTGGTCCGCTTCCACCTCCTGCCCAAGGCTGCCGGCGGCCGGCGCCGACGTGGCCCGCCCCGTGTCCATCAGCTGGCTTGCGCCTCCACGGCCGGATCCAGCTCCGACTGCTCCGGGGTATCGCTAGCTTCCTGTCCCGAGGTGAACACGTACCCGAGCAGCGGCGTGGCGAAGAGCTCGAGGTGCTGACGGACGCGCCGGAGCAGGTGCACCCGGGTGCCCCGCCGGACGATCAGCACGATGCCGTCCGCCTGGGCGACCAGGGACGACGTCTCGGGCGCGGCGAGCAGGGGGGCGCCGTCGAAGATGACCAGGTCGTAGGAGGACCGCAACCGGCGCACGATCTCGGTCATGCCCTCTGAGCGATAGAGGCTGGCCACGTCCGCCACGCCGCCTCCGGCTGGGATGAGCGAGAACTCGTGGCCGTCGCTGAGGTGGGTGCGTGTCAGGGCCACCGGCCCGTCGGCCTTGCCGAGGACGAGGTCGCTCAGGCCGGCCCGCTCCTGGGCACCGGCCAGCTTGGAGAGGGTCCGCCTGCGGTTGTCAGCGTCCACCAACACGACCCTTCTGCCGTCGCGTGCCGCGGCGGCGGCCAGGTTGGCGGCCACCACGCTGCTGCCGTCCTCGGGGTTCGAGCTCGATATCAGGAGTACCCCCTTCTGCATGGCCGAGCGAAGGGTGGAGGCCACCAACTGGTAGGAGTCCACGGGCTCCCACGGCATCTCGGCCAGCGACACCTCTTGCGGTTGCTTGCCGTCGGACTGCTCGATCTCTCCGAGTAGGGGGCTGAGGAGCACGGGTCCCGCGTCCTCCCCGCTGTCGGCGGTCCGGTAGCGATCGGCTCCCACCCAGGCCAGGACCACTGCCACGAGGAGTCCGAGGAAGCCGCCGGCGGCCACGTTGCGCGCCGCGACCAGCCGAGCTCCGGTGTCGGGGACCCGAGCCGGGTCGAGGTACTGCACGCCGGCACCGAACAGAGCGGCGTTGACCGTGATCTCGTTGGCCCGGAGGTCCTGCTGGCGAAGGGCGTCGGTGGCCGACTGGCGCTGGGCGACCGCCGATGGCGCGTCGCCCTGGGCCGCGTTGAGGATGGCCACGAGGCGGGCCCGGGCCGCGTCGACGGCCCTCAGCGCCTCCGCCGCCTGAGCTTTGGTGTCGTCGGCCGAGACCATCTCGTAGGCCCGTGCAACAGCGTTGGCGATGTCTGCCGCCCTCTTGGGCGACTCGTCGGAGGCCGAGATGACGACCACGTCGGCGTTCGAGGCCGGCGACGCCTTGGTCTTGCCGTCGAGCTCGCTGGCGGTCAGGCGGTTGCCGAGGAGCCGTGACGCGGTTTCGAGGACGCGTCCCGACGTCACGAAGCCGGCCCGCTCACCGGTGTAGCGCTCGAGGTCGGCAGCAGAGCTGCTGGCCTGCCTGAAGACGTTGTTCCCGCGGGGATCGGCCAGGGCCAGGCGCGCCGTGGCCGTGGCCTGCGGCGGGAAGAGGAGGAAGAGGGCCAGGCCGGCCAGGGAGAAGGAGACCACGATGGTGAGGGCCATGGACCGGAACCGCCATAGGGACTCGAGCAGACCGGGGGCCTCGGTGTCGGGATCGCGGGTCACGGGCGTGGTGTAGTTCACGGTGCCTCCCGCTTGTGACGGCGCTGCTGCAGCCACTCCCGGGCGAAGTAGACGAGGAACATGGTGTTCGAGTACAGGTAGCGCCGCCAGAGGCGCCGGGGCTCGAGCCAGAGCCGGTGCAGCCATTCCAGGCCTCGGTCCTGCATCCAGGCCGGCGGAGGGCGCAGAGTCCCGGCCAGGTAGTCGAAGGCGGCGCCCACCGCCAGCATGGGTGCGGCGATCTCTCCCTTGTGGGCGTCGACCCACCGCTCCTGGCGGGGACAGCCCCGGCCCACGAGGACGACCTGGGCGCCCGAGCCGCCGATCCGCTCGACGTCTTCGCGGTCCTCCTCGGGCGTGGCCTCGCGGAAACGGTCGGGTTGGGCCCCGGCCACGATGAGCGAGGGGTACCGCCGGGTGAGGGCGTCGACCAGCAGGCTGCTGGTGTGGGGCGTGCTCCCGAACAGGTACAGGGGCAGGCCCTCTTCGGCGGCGGCGGCGCACACCCGGTCGGCGAGGGTGGGCCCGTACACCCGGTCGGTCAGCTGCGTGCCGAGCAGGGTGTTCATGGCCCAACGCACGGGCTGGCCGTCCGGGGTCACCATGTCCAGGCGGTTGAGGACCTGGGCGAACTCCGGGCTGGCCACGGCGTACATCAGCCCGTGGGTGGCCAGGGCGCTCAAGCCGAACGACCGCCCTTGCTTGGCGGCCTCGATGATGGCCGCCGTGGCCTCGTCGTAGGTGGTGGCGTTGATGCCTACCCCGAACAGCTGGAGCTTTCCGTCCTGGGAGGGGCTGGTCATCTCCACCGGCTCATCCCGTCGTCGTGGATCTCCTCGAGGATGTCGAGGGTGGACCGGCGGGGAGCCCAGGTCGGGTAGTCGGAGCAGAACCGCCTGGTGTCGCTGATCCACCAGACGTGATCACCCGGGCGCGCCTTCTCCTGGTACGTCCAGCGCAGCCGCCGGCCGGTGATCTGCTCACACAGGTCGATGGCCTCGAGCAGCGAGCAGTTGCTGAAGCGGCCGCCTCCCATGTTGTAGACGCCCCCCTGACAGGGGGCCCTGTAGATCTGGTCGAAGGCCGTCACCAGGTCGTCGGCGTGGAGGTTGTCGCGCACCTGCTTGCCCTTGTACCCGAAGACCCGGTAGGGAAGGTCGAGAGCCGTGCACTTCATGAGGTAGGCGAGGAAGCCATGGAGCTCGGTGCCGCTGTGGGCCGGCCCAGTGAGGCACCCGGCCCGCAGGGTGGCCGTTCGCATCCCGAAGTAACGACCGTACTCCTGGACGAGGAGGTCGGCCGCAACCTTGGACGCACCGAAGACGGTGTGCAGGCTGGCGTCGATGGTCATGGTCTCGTCGATGCCGTGCTCGGCCCATGGGTGGCCGGCCTCGACCTCCCACCTCGACTCGTCCTCCACCAAGGGGAGGTGGTTCGGGCGGTCACCGTAGACCTTGTTGGTGGAGGTGAACACGAACACCGCCTCCGGGGAGCACCTCCGCGTCGCCTCGAGCAGGTTCAGCGTCCCGACCGCGTTCACGCCGAAATCCGTGGCCGGCTCCCGCGCCGCCCAGTCGTGGGAGGGCTGGGCGGCGGCGTGCACCACGAGCTTTACGTCGGTCCCGTACTCATCGAAGAGCCGACCGATGGCTGCCTCGTCGCGGATGTCGGTCGGGCTGTGGACGTAGTTGGGCAGCTCCTCGCTGAGCCGTGCGACCGACCAGGCGGTGGAGGCCTCCGGGCCGAAGAGAGCGCCCCGGAAGTCGTTGTCGATGCCGACGATCACGTCGGCTTGCTTGGCGTAGAAGCGACAGGTCGCCGATCCGACCAGCCCGCCGGAGCCCGTGACCAGGAGAACGTTCACGTCGCCCTAATTCTTGCAGCCTGCCGTCAAAACGGCTCTTGGCCGGCGGACAGCCACACCGTCATGGGCCGAACCACCCCACCACGTCGAACACGACGTGCGTCGTGCCGGCCGAGTTGAAGACCCGTACCCTTCCGTCCGAACCGACGGCGGGGATCACCAGGTTGGGCACGGTCTGGCCGGGGACGAAGTTCAAGTTGGAGGTGGCGTGGCCCCCGGACGGGGTCACGGACAAGAACCCCGCCGCGGTGGGCTCGGTCACGGTGACGTTGACCACCACGCTCGACACCCCGGCGGTGGGGACGC
>JALYHE010000003.1 GCA_030776705.1 Actinomycetota bacterium
CCATCGGGGCCACCACCCTCGACGAGTACCGCAAGCACCTGGAGAAGGACGCCGCCCTCGAGCGCCGCTTCCAGCCCATCAAGGTGGACGAGCCCACCTTGTCCCACACCATCGAGATCCTGAAGGGGCTGCGGGACCGCTACGAGGCTCACCACAACGTCACCATCACCGACCAGGCCCTGGTGGCTGCGGCCAACCTGGCCGACCGGTACATCTCGGACCGCTTCCTCCCCGACAAGGCCATCGACCTCATCGACGAGGCCGGCTCGCGCCTGCGCATCCGGCGCATGTCCACCCCGAGCGACTTCAAGCAGCTCGAGGACGAGATCGGCCGGGTCCGCGAGGAGAAGGAGCGTCACATCGAGCGCCAGGCCTTCGACCAGGCCCGGGCCTCGTCGGAGAAGGAGAAGTCGCTGCGGGAGCACAAGGAGGCCAAGGAGGCCGAGCTGCGGGCCGCGGGCGACAACCTGTTCGACGTGGTGGACGAGGAGGTCATCGCCGAGGTCCTGGCCAACTGGACGGGCATCCCCGTGACCCAGCTCACCGAGGAGGAGACGGCCAAGCTGCTCCGCATGGAGGACGAGCTGCACAAGCGGATAATCGGCCAGCAGGACGCCATCAAGGCGCTCTCCCGCTCGATCCGTCGCACCCGCGCCGGCCTCAAGGACCCCAAGCGCCCCAGCGGCTCGTTCATCTTCCTCGGCCCCACCGGTGTGGGGAAGACCGAGCTGGCCAAGGCGCTGTCCGAGTTCCTCTTCGGCGACGAGTCGTCCCTCATCCAGCTCGACATGTCCGAGTACATGGAGAAGCACACGGTCAGCCGGCTGGTGGGGTCACCTCCCGGCTACGTCGGCTACGAGGAGGGGGGCCAGCTCACCGAGGCGGTGCGCCGCAAGCCCTTCTCGGTCGTGCTCTTCGACGAGATCGAGAAGGCCCATCCCGACGTGTTCAACGCCCTGCTCCAGATCCTGGAGGACGGGCGTCTCACCGACGCCCAGGGCCGCTCGGTCGACTTCAAGAACACGGTGCTGATCATGACCTCGAACCTGGGCACCGCCGACCTGCGCAAGGCCACCGTGGGCTTCGCCAAGAGCAGCGAGGCCATGACCTACGAGCGCATGAAGGAGCGGGTCAACGAGGCGCTGAAGCAGCACTTCAGGCCCGAGTTCCTGAACCGCATCGACGAGGTCATCGTCTTCCACGAGCTGTCCAGGATCGAGGTCACCGAGATCGTCGACCTCATGATGCGCCGGGTGCGCGAGCAGCTCGAGAGCCAGGGCCTGGGCCTGGAGCTCACCCAGGAGGCCAAGATGCGGCTGGCCGAGAGGGGCTACGACCCCACCCTGGGCGCCAGGCCCCTGCGCCGGGCCATCCAGCAGATGGTGGAGGACCCCCTCTCGGAGCGGATCCTGTGGAAGGAGTTCCGGGCCGGCGAGACCATCATCGTCGACGTGGAGGAAGACGAGATCGTGTTCCGCTCGGTGGAGGGCTTCGAGCCCCCTCCGGTGGAGCTGGCCGGTACCGGCACCGGCGCCGAGTAGGCACCGGCGCCGAGTAGGCCGGCCGCCTCCCTGACCGGGAGGCCGCTCGGAGCTCAGCGTCCTAGTAGCCGCTGACGTCCAGGCGGCCGCCCGTGGCCACCTTCCCGCTCAGCGAGGCGGTGGGCACGGTG
Source organism: Actinomycetota bacterium (assembly GCA_030776705.1). Lineage (GTDB taxonomy): Bacteria > Actinomycetota > Acidimicrobiia > Acidimicrobiales > JALYHE01. The sequence goes on from JALYHE010000003.1 coordinate 1,673, forward strand.
GTGGTGAGGAGCGCGGTCTTGAGCGGCGCCCCCCGTTCCAGGGGGTGGCTGGCGGCGTAGAGGGCGGCGCCCCCGCTCACGTGGGGCGTGGCCATCGACGTGCCGCTGTAGGCCCCGTACTTGTTGACCGGCAGCGTGGAGTACACGCTCACGCCGGGAGCGCCGAGGTCCACGGTGGTGGCGCCGTAGTTCGAGAAGCTGGCCAGCTCGCCGGCGCTGTCGATGGCCGCCACGGCCACCACCGCGTCGTACCCGGCCCCCGCCGTGGTGTCGTAGTTCGAGGGGTAGCTGGCCGTCGTGTCGTTGTCGCTGTCGGAGTTGCCGGCGGCGGCGATGAAGAGGATGTTCGCCCTGGCCGCCCTGGTGATGGCGTCCAGCAGGGCCTGGGAGAAGCCACCGCCTCCCCACGAGTTGTTGGTGGCGACGATGTCGAGCCCGTGGCGAGCCTTGAGGTCGGTGAGGTAGTCGACCGCCTTGACGGCGTTGGCCAGCGTCCCACCCTGGCGGCCGAGGAACTTGGCCGAGATGAAGGTGACGTCCCAGTTCACGCCGGCCACGCCGGTGCTGTTGCCGCCCTCGGCGCCGACCGTGCCGGCCACGTGGGTGCCGTGCTTGTCCTGTGTCCCCTTCTTGCCGCCGTCGTACACGCTGTTGTCCTTGTTGACGAAGTCCCAGCCGTGCTTGTCGTCCGTGTAGCCGTTGCCGTCGTCGTCCACGCCGTTGACGGGGTCGAAGGGGTTGACCCAGACGTTGGCGTCGAGGTCCGTGTGGGCGACCTGAATGCCCTCGTCGATGATGCCCACCACCACAGTGCGGCTGCCGGTGTTGGAAGTGAGGTCACGGCCCCACGCCTCGCCGGCCTGGCTCCCGAACTGGTTGCTGGGCGTGGTGGCGTCACCGTACATGCCCCAGAGCGAGCCGTTGGTGTAATAGGGGTCGTTCGAGGTGGCTGTCCTCGTGTACAGCCAGTTGGGCTCGGCGTAGGCGACGCTCGGATCGCTGCGGAGCTCGCTGATGGCGGCGTCGCGGTCCTTGCCACTGGGCAGCCTGACCCGCTCCACCTCGCCCTTGCCCGGGCCCTGGGCCACGACCCGCTCCTCCAGCGTGGCTCCGGCCCGCTGCCGAGCCCCGGCCCGCTGCTCAGGAGCCGACCCCTCCCGGTAGCCTACGATGAGCTCGCCGGGCACGGCGGCAGGGGGCTGCGCGCTGCGACCCGCGGGTGCGCTGCTGGCGGGGCGCACCGGCACCACGAGGACGGCAAGGACGGCCAAGGCCAGGGCAGCTCCCCGCTTCAGCCCGCGCCGGTGACGAGCGGTCGCCTGCGCCATTTGTGCACCCCCCGGTGACGAGTTGTGTACTCATCGTAGTCGTGATCCTCCGCCAAGTACAGGGTCAACCGGTACTGTTCTGGCCCGTGTGCCAGGCGGGGCCGACGGCGAGCGGCCGCCTCGGGCTGGCGCTCGCCGGCTTGGCACTCGTCCTGCTGTCGGGCTGCCAGGCCCGGCTCAACGTCGACGTGTCGGCCAGGCCCGACGGGACGGGGCAGGTGCGGGCCACGGTGGTCCTCGACAAGGAGGCCGCCGCCCAGGTGCCGGACCTGGCCCGGCTCATTCGGGTGGAGGACCTCCAGCGGTCGGGTTGGCGGGTTGAGGGCCCCTCCCGGCGGGAGGACGGCGGCAGCCAGGTCCGCGCCACCAAGTTGTTCCGGTCCCCGGCCGGCGCGAGCCGAGCCGTCGAGGAGCTGAACGGGGCGCAGGGCCCGTTCCGTGACTTCCGCCTGACGGTGGAGCGCAGCTACCTGGACACCCGTACCAACTTCACCGGCACGGTCGACCTGTCACGGGGCCTGGAGGCCTTCAGCGACGAGACCCTGGCCCGACGCCTGGGCTCGCCCCTGGGCGTGGACCTGCCCACGCTCGAAGGCCGGTTGGGCCAGCCCCTGCACGAGGCCTTCCGGTTCGAGGTCGTGGCCCGCCTGCCAGGCGAGGGGCCCAAGGTGTGGAGGCCGGAGCTGGGCCGGAGGATGCAGCTCGACGCCTCCACCCGGCGGTGGAACGCCGAGCGGATCGCGTTCAGCGGGCTGGCCTCGGTGTCGGGGCTGGCCCTGCTCGTGGTCCTGGTCCACCGGCTGCTCACCTAGAAGAACGCCCCGAGGGCTGTCCCAGCCCGTCCCTAGCGTTGGGGGCGTGACCAGGTTGCGTACCGTCCACCGCTGCACGGCGTGCGGCGGCGCCGCCCCCCGCTGGGCCGGCAGGTGCGGGTCGTGCGGCCAGTGGAACAGCATGGTGGAGGAGCCCTGTGGGGCCCGTCCCCGCGCCCGGCTGGCGTCGGCGGAGGCGACGGCGGGCGCAGATGCGGACCGGGCCGTCCCCATCGGAGAGGTGGACATGGGGGCGTGGTCGGCCCTGGCCACGGGGATCGGCGAGCTCGACCGGGTGCTCGGCGGCGGCCTGGTGCCCGGCTCCGCCACCCTGCTGGGTGGCGAGCCAGGCATCGGGAAGTCCACCCTCCTCCTCCAGGCCCTCTCCGCGCTCGCCGGGAACGGGGCCCGCTGCCTGCTGGCCTCGGCCGAGGAGTCCAAGCAACAGGTGCGCCTGCGGGCCGAGCGGCTCGGAGCCGTCCACCCCCGCCTGTGGCTGCTCTCCGAGACCACCCTGGCCGGAATAGAGGCCGCCGTCGAAGCGGTAGCGCCCGACGTCTTGGTGGTGGACTCCATACAGACGGTGTCGGACCCGGAGCTGGGATCGGCGCCGGGGTCGGTCACCCAGGTCCGGGGCTGCGCTCACCGGCTGGTGCTGGAGGCCAAGCAGCGTGGCGTGGCAACCCTTCTGGTGGGGCACGTGACCAAGGACGGCTCGCTGGCCGGGCCCCGGGTCCTAGAGCACCTGGTGGACACCGTCCTGGCCTTCGAGGGGGACCGCCATCACTCCCTCCGCCTGCTGCGGGCCCAGAAGCACCGCTTCGGTCCGACCGGTGAGCTGGGGCTGTTCGAGATGGGCGAGGCCGGGCTGGGCGGAGTTCCCGACCCGAGCGGGGTGCTCCTGGCCGACCGCCCCCAAGGGGTGGCGGGATCGGTGGTGGTCCCCTTCATGGAAGGTCACCGGCCGCTGCTGGTGGAGCTGCAGGCTCTGGTGGTGCCGGGCAGGCCAGCCGCACCCAGGCGCTCCTTCCAGGGACTCGACCCGGCCCGTGTGGCGTTGGTCCTCGCCGTCCTCGAGCGCCGGCTCGGGATGTCACTGGCCGGCGCCGAGGTGTACGCCTCGGCCGTGGGAGGGGTACGGGTGGCGGAGCCCGCCGCCGACCTGGCCCTGGCCCTGGCCCTGGCGTCGGCCCTGTCGGTCACCGCCCTCCCCACCGACGTCGTGGCGTGCGGGGAGGTGGGCCTGGGAGGCGAGGTCCGCCACACCGCTCAGCTGTCGAGACGCCTGGCCGAAGCCGCCCGCCTGGGCTTCAGGCGGGCGGTGGTGCCCGCCTCGGCCCCGCCCGCCAATGGCCTCGAGCTGCTGAGGGTCCCGACTCTGGGGCGTGCCGTGCGGGAATTGGGCTTGGAGCCAGGGCGGTAACATCTGCTCCGTGCTCGTCCGGCGGACACCGGCGATGAACGAGGCGCTGGCAGCCGTCGCTCCGGGCAGGCCGCTGCGTGAGGGGCTCGACCGCATTCTGCAGGGCAACATGGGCGCACTCATCGTGGTGGGGGACGGGCCCGACGTGCTGTCCATATGCTCGGGCGGCTTTCTGTTCGACGCCGAGTTCAGCCCCCAGCGCCTCTACGAGCTGGCCAAGATGGACGGTGCGCTGATCCTGGCGTCAGACGCCAGCCGCATCGCCCGGGCCAACGTGCACCTCGTCCCCAACCCCAACGTGCCCACGTCCGAGACAGGCACCCGGCACCGCACCGCCGAGCGGGTGGCCCGATCGGTCGACGTCCCCGTGATCTCGGTGTCCGAGGCGTTGTCGGTGATCGCCGTCTACCGCCACGGGCACAAGCACCCCTTGGAGCCCACCCCCCGCCTGCTCGACCGGGCCAACCAGGCGCTCCAGACCCTCGAGCGCTACAAGAACCGCCTCGACGCCGTGAGCGGCAACCTGTCGGCCCTCGAGGTCGAGGACCTGGTCACCGTGCGGGACGTGGTCACCTTCCTGCAGCGAGCCGAGATGGTGCGGCGCATCTCCGAGGAGATCGACGGCTACATCCTCGAGCTCGGTGTCGACGGCCGCCTCGTCCGCCTGCAGCTGGAGGAGCTGATGGGAGGGGTCGAGGACGATCGCCGCCTCGTGATCCAGGACTACTTCCAGGACCACCCGCAATGGCGCCTGGCCCAGGCCGAGGGTGCCCTGGCCGACCTGAGCACCGACGACCTGCTCGACCTCGAGGAGGTGGCGGCCGTCGTCCACGTGCCCACCGAGGCCCAGGGCCTGGACGCCAGCATTCAGCCCCGGGGCTACCGCCTCCTGCACCGGATCCCCCGGCTCCCCGACGGGGTGCTCGAGGGCCTGGTGGAGCGCTTCGGGAGCCTTCAGAAGATCATGCGGGCCACCATCGACGACCTCGACGACGTCGCTGGAGTCGGCGACGTGCGGGCCCGCGCCATCAAGGACGGGCTGTCCCGGCTGGCCGAGACCTCGATCCTCGAGCGGTACTCCTGACCCGTCCCGGCCGCCACTGTGTGCGGCAAGGGAATTTGTCGGCCCCCGGCGGAGACCGTACCCTGGCAAGAGCAGCTTCGATCTCCGGACTGGGGAGTGGTATGTCGTCTTTCGACGTCGGTGACAAGGTCGTCTACCCCCACCACGGGGCCGCCGTGATCGAGCGCCGGGAGAAGAAGGAGGCCTTTGGCGAGGCCCGGGAGTACCTGATCCTGAAGCTCGCCTACGGCGACCTCACGCTGATGGTCCCTTGCGACAACACCGACGAGGTGGGCCTTCGCGAGGTCATCAACGACGAGGAGGTGGAGGAGGTCTTCGCGGTCCTTCGCAAGAAGGAGGCCCGCATGCCCACCAACTGGTCGCGGCGGTACAAGAACCACGTCGAGAAGCTCAAGTCGGGCGACGTCTACCAGGTGGCCGAGGTGGTGCGGAACCTGTCCATCCGGGACAAGGACAAGGGCCTCTCCGCGGGCGAGAAGCGCATGCTCAACCGGGCCCGGCAGATCCTGGTCTCGGAGCTCACCTTCGCCATCGGCGTCTCCGAGGAGGAAGCCGAGAAGAAGCTCAACGACGCCCTGCCGTAGTTCCGCCTCGCAAGCGGAGCTTGCT
>JALYHE010000004.1 GCA_030776705.1 Actinomycetota bacterium
GTCCACAACGGCCCAGCCCCCTCCGGCGGCCCGCACGGCGGCGGCCGGGGCCCGCTCGGTGACGTGGATGACCACGGTGGCGGGCCAGGAGCGCTCGGCCCGGGCCCGTAGGACCCAGGGCAGACCCTGGACCCGCCTGGTCAGGCCCTCGCCGTCCACCTCCACCATGAGCGTGCCCGGTCCCAACCCCGCCGCGGAGACCAGGGCGGGCCTCGGGGTCCGCCTCGCGCCCCGGACCTCCACACGGTCCACGTCGAGCAACGGGGACCGCGTGGCCCCCACCGCGCCGGCGACGACGCAGGCCGCCGACGCCGAGCCCAGGAGGAACCGCAGGCGGCGACGGCCCTCCTGGCGCCTGACCTCGACGCGGCGCTGGCGGAAGCGGGGGTCCATGGGCGGGACAGCCCGGGGACGGTCCCGGCCGCCGACCGGGGCGGCGGGCCGCCCCTGGCTGGTCACCACGGGTCTCGGGCCGCCTCGTCGTCGAACCCGACCAGACGCACCTCCGGGGTCAGCCAGACGCTGGCGTGGTCCCGGACCCGGCGCTGCACCTCCCGCATGAGGGCCACCACGTCGTCGGCCGAGCCACCCTCGTCCACCTGCACGAAGTTGGCATGCTTGGTGGACACGTGGGCGGACCCGCGGCGCAGCCCCTTCAGGCCGGCGGCGTCGATGACCCTCCCGGCCGAGTCCCCCGGGGGGTTGGTGAAGACCGACCCCGCGTTCTGTCCGCCGGGCTGGTGCTCGCGCCGCCACCGCACGATGTCGGCGATGCGGGCCTCGGAGGCGTCCCGGTCGCCCGGGCGCAGGGCCAGCTCCGCCCACACCACCACGTGGTGGGGGGCGACCGTGGAGTGGCGGTACCCGAAGTCAAGGCGCTCGGCGCCGAACTCGCCGTCCTCCCCACCGGCCAGGTCTACGAAGCGGAAGCGGGTGAGCGCCTGGGCCACGTCGGAACCGTGGCCGCCGGCGTTCATGCGCACCGCCCCGCCCACCGACCCGGGGACGCCCACGGCCCACTCCAGGCCGGTGAGGCCGGCGGCGGCGGTGCGCCGGGCCAGCACGGGAAGGAAGACCCCCGCCTCGGCCCGGACCAGGCAGGCGCCGGCGTCCAAGTGCATGGCCGCCAGGCCTGTGGCCACCACGGCCAGTCCGGGGAAGCCGGCGTCGGCCACGAGCAGGTTGGAGCCCTTGCCCACCACCAGCACGGGCACGCCGCTGGCGGTGACCGCCTCCCGGGCCAGCTCCAGGTCCGCCTCCGACGCGACCTCCATGAGCAGGGCGGCGGGCCCGCCCACCCGGTAGGTGGTGAGGGGCCCGAGAGGGGCGTGGCGGCGGGCCCGGTCCCCGAGGACGCCGGCAGCCCGCTCGACGGCGCTCACGCCCACTCCGACCTCGTCCATGTCGCGAAGTTCGACCCCCTGTTGGCACACAATCGCGACATGGACGTTGGGGCGGTCACGCCGCGTCCCTCCGCAGCATCTCGTCCGGTAGCCGGGTGAGGTCCCCGGCCCCCAATGTGAGGCACAGGTCACCGGGACGCAGCACCCGCTCCAGGTAGGGCGCCCAGTCCTTGCGGTCGGGCAGGTAGGCCACGGCGGTGGCGGGGTGGGCGTCGAGCACGGCCTGGACCACGAGCTTGCCCGACACGCCCGGCCTGGGCAGCTCCCCGGCGTCGTACACGTCGGTGACCACGACGACATCGGCGTCGGTGAAGGCGTCGGCGAAGTCGGCCCACAGGGCGGCGGTACGGCTGAAGCGGTGGGGCTGGAACACGCACACCACCCGCCGCCAGCCGCCGTCGCGAGCGGCGCCCAGCGCGGCCTTGACCTCGCTCGGCAGGTGGGCGTAGTCGTCCACGAAGGACACGCCGCCCCGCTCCCCCCGGAACTGGAAGCGGCGGGCCACGCCACCGTAGCGAGCCAGGGCCCGGGCACCGGCGTCGAAGGGCGCCCCGACAGCCATGCCGGCGACCAGCGCCCCGCACGCGTTGCGGGCGTTGTGCAGCCCGGGGACGGGCAGGGCCACGTGGCCGAGCACGGCGCCCCCGTGCTCGACGCCGAACGACACGCTCGAGCGGTGCCCCACCACGTCGGTCATGCGGTAGTCGGCGCCCTCCGAGGTGCCGTAGGTGACAGCAGAGCCGGTGGTCAGGGCCTGCCCCTCGGCGTCGTCGGCGCAGACGACCACCCGGCCCGACGCTCCGACGAAGCGCTCGAAGGCGACCCTGAGAGCCTCGAAGCTCCCGTAGTGCTCGAGGTGGTCCGGCTCGATGCTCGTGACCACGGCTACCTCGGGCCGCAGCTGGAGGAAGGTGCCGTCGCTCTCGTCCGCCTCCACCACCAGCCACTCGCCGTCGTCCCACACCGCCCCGGTACCGAACTGGTTCACCTCGCCGCCGATGATGAAGGAGGGCTGGAACCCGGCCTCGGCCAGGACCTGGGCCAGCATGGACGAGGTGGTGGTCTTGCCATGGGTGCCGGCCACCGCCATCGTGCGCCGGGTGGCGGCGATGGCGGCCAGCACATCCGAGCGGGAGAGGACCGGCAGGCCCCGCTCCCGGGCCGCCACCACCTCGGGGTTGCCAGCCGGGACGGCCGTGGAGATGGTGACGACCTCGGCCTGGCCCACGTTCTCGGGACGGTGGCCCACCACCACCTCCAGGCCCAGGGCCAGCAGCCGGTCCAGGCCCGCCGAGGGGTTGAGGTCGCTGCCCGTGACCGTGTGGCCCATGGCGTGCAGGACCGTGGCGATGGCGCTCATCCCCGCCCCGCCGATGCCCACCACGTGGATCCGCCTCGGCTGGGCCAGGTCGAGAGGGTCGTTCGCCGAGGCGGGGCCTCCTCGGTCGGACCCCTCACCGTCGGGCATGGTGCTCCAGCAGTGAGGCCACCCGCTCGGCGGCGTCGGGCCGGGCCATGGCGAGGGAGGCCTTGCCCATGGCCTCGAGGCGCCCCGGGTCGTCGACGAGCGGGTCGAGCTCGTGAGCCAGGCGCTCGGCCGTGAGCTCGACGTCGGGGACCAGGACGGCGGCGCCGGCCCGGACCAGAGCGGCGGCGTTGGCCGTCTGGTGGTCCCCGGGGGCGTTGGGCAGGGGGACGAGAACGGCCGGCAGGCCCACGGCGGCCAGCTCGGCCACCGACGTCCCCCCGGCCCGGCACACGGCCAGGTCGGCGGCGGCCAGCAGCACCGGCATGCGGGGCTCGTACTCGACGGCCCGGTAGACCAGCCCGTCCTGAGTCGGGGCGGGGATGCGCTCGCCCATGGCGGCCCAGTCCCGGCTGCCCACCACGTGGTAGACGGCCAGCCCGTCCCGGCGCCGCCACGCCTCTACCAGGTCGAAGACGGCCTCGTTGATGCGCCGGGCCCCGAGGGAGCCGCCGAAGACGGCCACGAGCACCGTTGACCGGGGGACTCCCAGGGCCTCCCTCGCCGCCGCCCTGCCCGCCGGCGACCGGTCGACCCGGAGGACCTCGGGCCTCACCGGGTTGCCGGTGACCACGGCCCGGGGCAGCGGCGTGCCCTCGAAGGAGACCGCCGACGCCCGGGCGAAGCGGCCGGCCAGCCGGTTGGCCAGCCCCGGCACGGCGTTCTGGTCGTGGAGGACCAGCGGCCGTCGAAGCAGCACAGCCCCCACCACGCCGGGCACAGCTGCGTAGCCCCCGACGGCCAGCACCACGGCCGGGCGCCAGCGGGCCATGAGGGCCAGCCCCTTGACCACGGCCCAGCCGAGCCCCGCCCCGGCACCCACGTTGGCCAGGGTGACACGGCGGGCCAACCCCCGGCCCGGGAGCAAGGTCACGGGGAAGCCGGCCTCGGGCACCAGGCGGGCCTCGAGCCCGCGCGAGGAGCCGAGGAATCGGATGGCTTGGCGGGGGTGGCCCCGCTCGACCAGCGCCCCGGCCACGGCCAGGGCAGGCAGCACGTGGCCGGCCGTGCCCCCTCCGGCCACCACCGCCCAGGTCACCGCAGGGCCGGGTCCGGGCGCCGCCGTGGCTCGGGCGACGGTCGAGCCC
>JALYHE010000005.1 GCA_030776705.1 Actinomycetota bacterium
GTGCTACCACTGAGACCGTGGCCACCGCCTCCCCCGTGGACGCCGACACGCTCTTGATGCAGTTGGTGGCCACGCCGGAGGGCAGAGCCGACCCCTACCCGATCTACGCCAGCCTCCGAACCCACGCCCCCGTCCACCACAGCCCGTTCGACTTCTGGGTGACGACGCGCTACGACGACTGCCAGCACGTGCTCCGTGACTCGCGGGTGGGCAAGGACTTCTCCAAGGCCTTCGGCGCCCTGGGCCTCACCGAGGAGCAGCTGGCCGAGCAGGCCACCTTCCGCGAGGACCACTCCAGCATGCTCTTCGCCGATCCCCCTGACCACACCCGACTGCGGGGCCTGGTCACCAGGGCGTTCACCCCCCGCACCGTCGAGGCCCTCCGACCCCACATCGTGTCCCTGGTCGACGAGCTGATCGACGGCTTCGGCGGTGAGGAGGTCGACGTGATCAGCGCCCTGGCCTTCCCCCTGCCGGTCACCGTCATCGGCGAGATGCTCGGTGTCCCCGAGGAGGATAGGGCCGGGTTCCAGCCGCTGGTGCGAGCCATCAGCGCCGTGCTGGAGCTCAGCCTCACCCCTGAGGACCTGACCGCTGCCACCGAGGCCCGGGCCACCATGGAGGACTACTTCTACGCCCTGGTGGCCGAGCGGCGGGCCGACCCCCGCCACGACCTGCTGAGCCAGCTGATCGAGGCTGAGGACAGGGGCGACCAGCTGACCGAGAAGGAGCTGGTCTCCACCGCCATCCTGCTCTTCGCCGCCGGCTTCGAGACCACCACCAACTTCGTCGGCAACGCCCTGCTCGCCCTACTGCGCAACCCCGATCAGCTCGACCGCCTGCGCCGGGACCGGGCCCTCATGCGGACGGCGGTGGAGGAGCTGCTGCGCTTCGACAGCCCCGTGCAGGTCAACGCCCGAGCCGTGTACCAGGACATGGATGTGAGCGGTCACCAGGTCGAGGCCGGTACGACCGTGCTCCTCCTGATGGGCGCCGCCAACCGCGACCCCGATCGCTTCTCCGACCCCGACGCCCTCGACGTCGGCCGCTCGGAGGGGCCGTCCCTCAGCTTCGGCAGCGGCATCCACCACTGCCTGGGGGCAGCCCTGGCCAAGCTGGAGGGCACGGTGGTCCTGGACCGCCTCATCGAGCGCTTCGGGTCCATGGAGCTGCTGGACGACCAGCCTTGCTACCGGGACAGCCTCACCCTGCGGGGGCTGGCGGAGCTACCCATCCGCTTCACCGCCTGAGCTCGCGTGCCCTCCCGTCCGCCTTCTCGAGTACATAGGTTCCGGATTCCGGAACCTATGTACTCGCATAGTCGCAGCCCGGGGGCCGGCGCGGCTGAGGTCCGTACCGCGTGCCGGCGGGTCCTGGAGGAGGCGTGGGTCCCCGACGGGGGGTACTGCGTGCCTCACCCACGCGTTTACCCGCACCTGTGGCTCTGGGATTCCTGCTTTCACAGCCTGGGGTGGATGGCGCAGGGCGACCCCCGGTGCCTCGAGGAGCTGGCCGCGGTGTTCTCGGCCCAGACCGAGTCCGGCTTCGTCCCCCACATGCGCTACCTCGACCAGGCCCGATACCCGTGCGGTCCTCGCCGGGACGCGTCCTCGCTCACCCAGCCACCCGTCTACGGGCTCGTCCTCGAGCGGCTCCACGCCGCGGGCTGGGAGCTGCCGGCGGAGCTGGTCGCCTCGGCCCTGGCGGGGGTGCGTTACCTCTGGGCGCACCGCCGGACAGACGACGGCCTGCTGGCCATCTTCCATCCCTGGGAGTCGGGGGCCGACGACTCTCCCCGTTGGGACGCCTGGGTGGGCACCTCGGAATGGAGCCGAGCTCGCTTCTCGGCCGTGGATCAGTACCTCCTCCGTGCGACCCGGTTCGACTCCGAGGAAGCTGCCTGCGGCTCGTCGGCCTTCACCTCCTGCCCGGCCGGTTTCAACTCCATCGCCGCCCACACCGCTGCCTGCCTGGCCCGCCTCACCGGTGACCGCACTGCGGCAGAGATCGCTCGACGGTTGAGCGCCGCTGTCGACCGCTCATTGTGGAACGAGGAGGAGGGGCTCTGGGACGACCTGGCCAGGGTCGGGCCTTCGAGCTCCCAAGCCGTTCCCACCCTGGACGGCGTGCTGGGGGCCCTTGTCACCGAGGACGAGCGCAGGGCGATGCGAGCCCTCGACCAGGTCCTCGACCCCGATCGCTTCGGTGCCCGCTACGGCGCCAGGTATGTACCTCCGAGCCATCCGTCCTACGACCCCGACGCCTACTGGCGAGGGCCGGCATGGCCGCAGATGAACTACCTGGTGTGGCTGGCAGCGCACCGGTGGAACCGCCTCGACGTCGCCCTGGCCGTGCAATCGGCGTCCTGGCGTGCCGCCGAGTCGTCGTCGCTGGCCGAGTACTGGAACCCGGAGACGGGCGCCGGCCGGGGGGCGGCCCCTCAGACCTGGGCCACCGTCGTGACGGCCATGACCGACGACCACGCGCCCGAGGCGGAACGAGCCTGAGCGACGTCAGCCCTCGGATGCTCGACTAGACGACGCTCCTCGACGTGGCGGCTTCGAACCTCGATGTCGATCAACTGGCTGGCGCTGTGCGGGACGCTTGCGAGCGTGATCCAGCCGTTGAGGCTGCCCTGCTGGACCGAGCAGCGGAAGTTTCCCAAAGGGCGGCGGGTCGACTCCACCGGGCGGTATCCATGGCGAGCGCGGCGGGATCTACGAGAGCGACGCCGCCTTCCGGGTAGCTCTCGAAGCGCGGCTCGCAACCGGGCGCGCGAGTCCCGTGTCGACCTCAACCGACTGCGACGCCGGGCGGTCTTCGAACGCGCTCTCGTGCGGCTGGACTGGGCAGACCCGGAGCGCTGGGTGCTCAAGGGAATGGTCCTCGAGGTACGCTGGCGGGAGCGGGCGCGGGCCACGCGAGACCTCGACCTGGCCGTACGGGAAGACGGAGTGACGGCGGGCCGTCCGCTCGCTTACTCGACTCGCGACGCCCCTAACCGAGTGGTAGGCTTCGGATGAGTCATATAGGACAAGCGTCAGACCCCGTAGTGGGAGTCTGAGCCCGGCCCAGACCGGGCTTCAGCCGAGGAGAACCGCGTGGCACAGAGTAACGGGAGTAACGGCTACCAGGCCGGCGTGAAGAAGTACGCCGACACCTACTGGACCCCGGATTACGTGCCGTTGGACACCGACATCCTGGCCGTCTTCAAGGTGGTTCCCCAGGGGGGCGTGCCGCGCGAGGAAGCGGCCGCGGCGGTGGCCGCCGAGTCATCCACCGGCACCTGGACCACGGTGTGGACCGACCTGCTCACCGATCTCGAGTACTACAAGGGTCGGTGCTACCGGATCGACCCGGTGAACGACGACTCCGGCGCCTTCTTCGCCTTCGTCGCCTACCCGATGGACCTGTTCGAGGAAGGCTCGGTCGTCAACGTCCTGACCTCGCTCGTGGGCAACGTCTTCGGC
>JALYHE010000006.1 GCA_030776705.1 Actinomycetota bacterium
TTCGCGCGTAGCGTACTCGCCGCCGCCGGCGACGATCCGGCCCGGGTGGTACCGGTCCGCACCGCCGACCTCCGGCCGGCCCGGCCCGCGCCCCGGCCCGCCAACTCGGTGCTCGACAACGCCGCCCTCCGGCTGTCCGGCGTCCCCCTGCTGCCCGACTACCGGGAGTCCCTCGAGAGGCTGGTGAAGGAGGTCCTGAGCGGATGAGCCACGTGGCCGTCATAGGCGCCGGCTACGTCGGCCTGACCACCTCGGCCTACCTGGCCCACCTGGGCCACGACGTGGTCTGCGCCGACGTGGTCCCCGACAAGGTAGAGGGGCTCCAGCGCGGTGAGGTGCCGATCTTCGAGGTGGGCCTCGAAGAGCTGGTGCGACAGGGCCTCGACGGCCACCGGCTGTCGTTCGTGTTGGGCGCCGCCGGCGCGGTGGAGCGCGCCGAGTTCGTGTTCCTGTGCGTGCCCACGCCCCAGGGCGAGGACGGGACGGCGGACATGCGCTACATCGAGGAGGCGGCGCGCGACATAGGGCCCCATCTGCGCAGCGAAGCGGTCGTCATCAACAAGTCCACCGTGCCGATCGGGTCCACCTGGGTGGTGGAGCAGGCGCTGGGGCGCGACGACGTGTTCGTCGTGTCCAACCCGGAGTTCCTGCGCGAGGGCTCCGCTGTGCACGACTGTCTTCACCCCGACCGCCTCGTCATCGGGAGCGACGACCAGGCCGCCGCCATCCGGGTGGCCTCGCTGTTCGAGGGCATCGAGGCACCGCTCATCGTCACCGACCCCGCCTCGGCAGAGACCATCAAGTACGCCTCAAACGCCTTCCTGGCCACCAAGGTCTCCTTCGTGAACGCCCTGGCCAACCTGTGCGAGGCGGTGGGAGCCGACGTGCGAGAGGTCGTGCTCGGGATGGGCTACGACCGCCGCATCGGCTTCGAGTTCTTGAGGCCCGGTCCCGGTTGGGGCGGCTCCTGCTTCCCCAAGGACACCCGTGCCCTCGTCCACATCTCCGACCAGGCCGGCTACGACTTCGCCCTCCTGCGAGGGGTCATCGCCGTCAACGACGAGCAGTACGAGCGGGTCACCGGGAAGATCGAGCGCATGGCCGGTGGCACGCTGGGGGGCAGCACGGTGGCGGTGTGGGGCCTCACCTTCAAGGCCCGCACCGACGACACCCGCCAGTCACCGGCGCTCGAGGTAGTCCACCGCCTGCGGGAGCGAGGGGCCGCCGTCCGGGCTTACGACCCCCAGGCCAGCGTCCACGTCGACGGCATCGAGCGTTGCTCCGACCCCTACGCCGCGTGCGAGGGTGCCGCCGTGCTGGCCGTCCTGACCGAGTGGGACGACTTCCGCTGGCTGGACCTGGACAAGGTCCGGGACCTGATGGCCGAGCCCCGCATCGTGGACGCCCGCAACCTCCTCGACCCGGCCGTCCTGCGCCGCAAGGGCTTCGCCTACGAGGGGGTGGGACGCCCGTGAGCCGCGGCGCGGCGGCGACGAGCGCACCCGTTTGAGGGTCGTCGTCACCGGCGCAGCCGGCTTCCTGGGCTCCCACCTCTGCGACCGGCTGCTCGAGCGGGGCCACGAGGTCGTGGCCGTGGACAATCTCGTGACCGGCCGCCTCGACAACGTCTCCCACCTGTTCGGCCAGAAGGGCTTCACCTTCCAGAACCACGACGTGAGCTCGTTCGTCCACGTGCCCGGGCGGGTGGACGCCGTGCTTCACTTCGCCAGCCCGGCTTCGCCCAAGGACTACCTGGAGCTTCCCATACAGACGCTCAAGGTGGGCTCCCTCGGGACCCACAACCTCCTGGGGCTGGCCAAGGACAAGGGGGCCCGCTTCATGCTGGCGTCCACCAGCGAGGTGTACGGCGACCCCGAGGTCCACCCCCAGACCGAGGACTACTGGGGCCACGTCAACCCGGTGGGGCCTCGAGGCGTCTACGACGAGGCCAAGCGCTTCGCCGAGGCCATGACCATGGCGTACCACCGCTACCACGGCGTCGACGTCGCCATCGCGCGGATTTTCAATTCCGTGCTGGCCGACGAGCAGGTCCTCTACGACGACGGTCAAGAGCTGCGCCGTGAGCAGGTGTCGGAGCTGGCCCGGCGACTGGCAGGGAAAATGGACCTCGCCGGCTTCACGGTCCCCGCCTTCGGGGCCGGGGGGGACGTCCGGGCCCGCGCCACGACGGCTCTGGTCGGGCATCCGTGCACGAGCCGCTGTTACGAGGTGCGCACCCGCTACGGGCGAACCATCCGAGTGACGGAGGATCACAGCCTCTTCGCGGAGGGCAGCGACGGCACCCCCGTCGCC
>JALYHE010000007.1 GCA_030776705.1 Actinomycetota bacterium
CCGCCACGCTGCCCGCCTTCGGCGACGGCGAGGGCCGGGAGGCCGTCCCCGAGGAGCCCGTGCCCACCGTCATCCTCGACGAGGATGAGCCCTACGAGATCATCCGTGGCGAAGAGGAGGACCCGGCTCGGGAAGAAGGCCCAGGGCCGGACGAGAGCCCCCACGAGGCGGACGGCGCCGAGGGCGGCGGGACCGCGGAGGTCGATGACGGGGCCCAGTCGGCCATGGGCGGAGATGTGCCGGAGGAGCACCAGCCGCCTGTCACCCGTGCCAGAAGGGTCACGTCGGCCGGCCATCGGGTCAGCGTGGCGACGAGGGCCGGCACCGCGCCCGCCAACGCTAGGCCGATCAGCGCCGCTCCGGACAGCGCCGCTCCGGACAGCGCCGCTCCGGACAGGACCGCTACGGCCGGCGCCGAGCGGCCCCGGATCACCTCCCCTACGCCATCGTCCCCGGTCGGGCCCGCTCCGGCGAGCGTGCTCGGCGTGGAGCTCGAGCGGGCGGACGCCGCCCCGGCGCTAGTGGCCCCGGGCGGGCACCGCTCGGACCAGGGCCGGCCACCCCTCGACGATCGCCCCGCCAACGTCCCCGCCGCGGTCGTCGTCATCGTCCTGGGGGCAGGCGCAACGGCTGTGCTGCGCAGGCGCCTACCTGTGGCCTCACCGCGGGCTTAGGCCCCGGGGCTGGTGTCGACCGGGTCGTCGTCGTTCGGTATCGCCTGAGAGCCGCCGGCCACCGGGTCGGCGCTCAGGACCTCCTCGAAGGACTCGGGCGGGTCGCTGAGCCGGGCCGGGCCCCGGTCTCCGGCCGCGGTGGCGTCCTGCTGCTGGTCACCCTGGCTGGCGCTCTGGGCGCCGGGCCGCTGCGGTGGCGCCTGGTCCCGCCGGCTGGCGGCCTGGGCTCCCTCCGGCGTGGTGCCGGGCGCAGGGCCCGTGGGGGGCGACTGGGGCGAGGGCCACTCGTCCGTGCCGGCCTCTGCCTCCGGGCCTGCGTTCTGCTGTGCGACCACCTGCTCACCCTCGTCGGTGGGCAGGGGCACCGACCGGGCCCGGTCGTCCACCACCTCGTCACCGGCGTGGTCGGGCGTCGGCGTCTCGTCTGCCATGGCGCCAGTATCCCCGACTGGCGGGCGGGCCGGGAGGCGGCGGTACGGTGACGGGCCGTGAAGGTGATGCCCGGTGTGCCCTACCCGCTCGGGGCCACCTACGACGGCGGTGGCACCAACTTCTCCCTCTTCTCCGAGGTGGCCGAGCGCGTCGAGCTGTGCCTGTTCGACGACAGCGGCGCTGAGACCAGGGTCGACCTCCCCGACGTCACCGCCCTGTGCTGGCACGGGTACCTACCCGGCGTGGAGCCCGGCCAGCGCTACGGCTTCCGGGTGCACGGCCCCAACCGGCCGGAGCAGGGACACCGCTGCAACCCGGCCAAGCTCCTATTGGACCCCTACTCCCACGCCGTAGAGGGGCAGGTCCGCTGGCACGAGTCCCTCTTCCCCTACCGCTTCGCCGACCCGGAGCGCTCCTCCAACGCCCTCGACAGCGCGCCGTACATGCCCAAGGCGGTGGTGGTGAACCCGTACTTCGACTGGCACTCCGACCGTCACCCGTGCCTGCCATTCGACGAGGCCGTGATCTACGAGGTGCACGTCAAGGGCTTCACGGCGCTCCACCCGGGCGTCCCGCCCGAGCTGCGGGGCACGTACGCCGGCCTGGCTCATCCCGCCGCCCTCGAGCACCTCGTGAGCCTGGGGGTGACCGCCGTGGAGCTGCTGCCCACCCACCAGTTCGTCCACGACCCTCATCTGGTGCGGCGGGGGCTGCGGAACTACTGGGGGTACAACTCCATCGCCTACCTGGCTCCGCACAACGAGTACAGCGCCAGTGGCCAGCATGGCCAGCAGGTCCACGAGTTCAAGCAGATGGTGCGGGCCCTGCACGAGGCCGGCATCGAGGTGATCCTCGACGTCGTCTACAACCACACCGCCGAGGGCAACCACCTGGGCCCCGTCCTGGCCTTCAAGGGCATCGACAACGCCGGCTACTACCGCCTACGGGACGACGACCTTCGCCGCTACGGCGACACCACGGGTACGGGCAACACGCTGGACATGCGCCATCCCCACGTCCTCCAGCTCATCATGGACAGCCTCCGGTACTGGATCCAGGAGATGCACGTCGACGGCTTCCGCTTCGACCTGGCCTCCACGCTGGCCCGCCAGTACGGGCCCGTCGACCGCATGTCGGCCTTCTTCAACCTCGTGCAGCAGGACCCGGTCGTGAGCCAGGCCAAGCTCATCGCCGAGCCCTGGGACCTCGGCGAAGGCGGCTACCAGGTGGGCAAGTTCCCACCGCTGTGGTCGGAATGGAACGGCAAGTACCGCGACACCGTCCGCTCCTACTGGCGGGGGGACAACGGCCATACCGCGGCCGAGCTGGGCTGGCGCTTCACCGGGAGCGCCGACCTCTACCAGTCGGAGGGCAGGCGTCCCTGCGCGAGCGTCAACTTCGTGACCGCCCACGACGGCTTCACCCTCACCGACCTGGTCTCCTACGAGCGCAAGCGCAACGAGGCCAACGGCGAGGGCAACGCCGACGGCAGCGACGACAACCGCTCGTGGAACTGCGGAGTGGAGGGGCCCACGGACGAAGTCGAGGTGCTCGCCCTGCGGGCCAGGCAGCGTCGGAACCTCCTCGCCACCCTGCTCCTCTCCCAAGGCGTCCCCATGCTGCTCGGGGGCGACGAGCTGGGCCGCACCCAGGGCGGCAACAACAACGCCTACTGCCAGGACAACGAGACGTCGTGGTTCGACTGGGAGTCCGCCGACCATGCGCTGCTGGCCTTCACGCGGCGCCTGATCGAGCTGCGACGCCGTCACCCCGTCTTCCGCCGCCGCCGGCACTTCCGGGGAGCGTCGGCCGCCGGTCCCGTCCCCCCCGACATCGCCTGGCTTCGCCCGGACGGATCAGATATGACCGATGCCGACTGGCGGGCCGACTACGCCAAGAGCATCGGCGTCTTCCTGAACGGCGACGCCGTCGGCGACACGGACGCGTTGGGCGAGCCGGTGGTCGACGACAGCTTCCTCGTGCTGCTCAACGTCCACCACCAGGCCCTGACCTTCGTGCTGCCGCCCCAGGTCTTCGGGGAACGGTGGTCGAGCGTCATGGACACGGCGACCGGGGACTACGGTGGCGGGCAGGGCCTGAAGGCGGGCGAGGCGATAGAGCTGGAGGCCCGGAGCGTGGTGCTGCTGCAACGAACCCGGACGGGGTGACGGCCTTTCGGGTCTGGGCCCCTGCAGCCCGAAAGGTGGAGGTCGACGCGGGCGGCCGGTGTGTCGGGATGGAGCTCGTCGGCGACAGCGGCTGGCACCAGGCCGAGGTGAGCGGGGCCGGGCCCCGGACGGACTACCGCTTCCTGCTGGACGGAGGCGAGGCCCTGCCCGATCCCCGCTCCCCGTGGCAGCCCGAGGGCATGGACGGGCCCTCCCGCCTCGTCGACCACGGCGAGTTCTCGTGGACGGACGACGGCTGGCAGGGCGTGCACCTCGCTTCGTCGGTGCTGTACGAGCTGCACGTGGGCACGTTCACGCCGGAGGGCACATTCGATGCCGCCATCGCCAAGCTCGACCACCTGGTCGACCTGGGCGTCGGCGCGGTGGAGCTCATGCCCGTGGCCGAGTTCCCGGGTCGGAGAGGATGGGGCTACGACGGCGTGTGCCTCTACGCGCCGCACCACGCCTACGGAGGCCCGGACGGCCTGAAGCGGCTGGTCGACGCCTGCCATCGGCGCGGCATCGGCGTGATCCTCGACGTCGTCTACAACCACGTGGCCCCAGGTGGCGAGCGGATGGGGCGCTTCGGGCCCTACTTCGGCGGAGCCGTGACGCCGTGGGGGCCGGCGTTCAACCTCGACGGATCGGGCAGCGACGAGGTGCGGGCCTTCCTCGTGGACAACGCGCTGGGGTGGCTCGAGCACTACCACTGCGACGGGCTGCGCCTCGACGCCGTCGACGCCATGGTGGACACCTCGGCCGTCCACCTCCTGGAGCAGCTGGCCGAGGAGGTCGCGGACGCCGCCGCCCGCCTGGGTCGGGCCCTGGTGCTGATCGCCGAGAGCGACGCCAACGACCCCCGCTTGGTGCGGCGGCGGGAGGTGGGCGGGTATGGGATGGACGCCCAGTGGAGCGACGACTTCCACCACGCCCTGCACGCCGTGCTCACCGGGGAGGGCGATGGCTACTACGTCGACTTCGGCACCGTGGGCCACCTCGCTCGGGCGTTCGAGCGGGGCTTCGTCTACACCGGCGAGTACTCGCGGTACCGGCAGCGCTCGCACGGCCGCCTCGACCCCGAGCTCTCCGGGCACCGCTTCGTCGTGTACCTCCAGAACCACGACCAGGTGGGGAACCGGGCGCGCGGCGAGCGGACCGGCGCCCTCGTGACCCTCGGCCGCCTCGAGGTGGGGGCGGCCCTGGTGCTGACGTCGCCCTTCGTCCCCCTTCTCTTCCAGGGCGAGGAGTGGGGAGCCACCACGCCGTTCCTGTACTTCACCGACCACGGCGACCCCGTCACGGGCCGATCGGTGCTCGAGGGCCGGCTCCGCGAGTTCGCGCCGTTCGGCTGGCAGGCCGAGGACGTAGCCGACCCCGAGGGCCCGGCCACCTTCGAGCGGTCCAAGCTGAGATGGGAGGAGCGGGACCACGAGCCCCACAGGCGCCTGCTGGGCTGGCACCGCGAGCTGCTCCGTCTGCGCCGCCGGGTGCCGGAGCTGTGCGACGGTCGCCTCGACCGGGTCCGCACCGCCTACGACGAGGCCGGCCGGTGGCTGGTCGTCGACCGGGGAGCGGTCGTAACCGCCTGCAACCTGGGCGACCGCGGTCAGGTCCTCAGGCTGAGCGGCGACGTGCTGCTCGGCTCCGACGGGGTGCGCCGGGTGGGGCCGAGCGCACTGCTGCTCCCTCCCGACACGGTGGCGATCCTGCGAGCTGGATCAGCAGCGTCCTAGGGTCACCCGATGGCCGAGACGCTCGTGCATGACGCCGTGGTGGTGGGCGGGGGGCCGGCCGGTCTCAGCGCCGCCACCTGGCTGGCCCGCTACCGGCGCGGCGTGGTGCTCCTCGACAGCGGGGAGCAGCGCAACCGCTGGGTGGAGAAGTCGCACGGCTACCTGGGCGACGACCCCGTCCCGCCCGCCGCTCTCCTGGAGCGGGCTCGGGCCCAGCTCTCCGCCTACCCCGAGGTCGAGCTGCGGGAGGCCCGTGCCGACCACGCCCACCGCGAGGAGGACGGGACCTTCACACTGCAGGTGGGCACAGGGACCCTCCGCGCCCGCCGGGTGGTGCTCGCCACCGGGGTCAGGGACTGCTTCCCCGAGGTGGGCGGCTTCTTCGACCACTACGGGGCCAGCGTCTTCCACTGCCCGACCTGCGACGGCTACGAGGCGCGGGGCGCCGACGTGGTGGTGCTGGGCTGGAGCAGCGACGTGGCCGAGTTCGCCGTCACCATCACGGGCTGGGCCCGGGCCGTCACCGTGGTCACCGACGGGCGCCCCTTCGAGGGGGAGGCCTCCCATCGCCACCGCCTGGCCGAGAGGGGGGTGAGGCTGGTGGAGGACGAGGCGCTGGAGCTGGTCGGGCCTCGAGGTGGGCTGGAGGGCGTGCGCCTGGCCACGACCGGGTTGCTGCCCTGCCAAGTGGCCTTCTTCTCGATCGCCCACGAACCCGCCAACGCCCTGGCTCAGCAGCTGGGCTGCCACCTCACCGAAGAGGGCTGCGTCGAGGTGGACCACGAGGGCGCGACCACGGTGGCCGGTGTCTACGCCGCCGGCGACGTGACGCCCGGGCTCCAGCTCGTCCAGCTGGCGGCGGCCAAGGGCACGACTGCGGGCGTGGCCTGCGCCCAGTCGCTACGGGGCGAGGGCGGCGTTCGCCACGGCTGGGAGGGCCACCTGCCCTGACCGGCCGTTTGAGAAAAATTTGGCCGCCCTCGGTTTGAGAAGGGCGCCGGGGGGGAAAAGACGACTGGTCCCGCCCCCCGGGAGCCCCACGCACGGGGGGCCGTCTTGGCGGCCCCCGTGCGTGATCTTCTCTTCAGCTGCCCGTCTTCGCCCGCGTCAGGCCACTCGGCTCTCGTCGTCGGCGTCCTCCAGCAGCTCGAGCACGGCCCGCTCCACGGAGCCCTGAGTGGAGAGGTGGCCGAAGGCGGTGTCCTCGCCCAGCCCGGACAGGTCCGGGGCGATGGTGACCCCGGCCTGGTAACGGTCCACCACACGTGGGTCGACGTAGGACGAACGGCACACCGCCGGCGTGTTGCCCAGGTAGTGGGCCACCTCCTTCATGGCCCTGGCGATGGCCCGCTTGCGAGCCGTCGGCGACTTGGCCTCGGTGGCCACGGCCAGGGCCACCGCAGCCAGGACCGTGGCGTTCCAGGTGCGGAAGTCCTTGGCGGTGAACTCCTCGCCGGTGAGCTCCTTGATGTAGGCGTTGATGTCCTCGGAGCGGACGTCGGTCCACCGTCGGCCCGAGCGGTAGGCGAGCAGCTCCGGGCCGCCCCCGCGCCGGCGTTTCAGGGCCTCCACCACCTCGTACACCTCGGGGTCCACGACGGCCTGGATCCTGCGCTGGCCGCCCTTGGCTACGTAGTCGAACGTCACCTGGCCGTCGCCCAGGCGCACGTGGCGCTTCTGGATGGTGGCCAGGCCATAGCTCTGGTTCTGCTCGGCGTAGCCCTCGGTGCCCATGCGGAAGAAGCCCACGTCGAGCAGGCGGGTGGCGCAGGCCAGCACCCGCTCACGGCCCATGTCGTCGGCGGCGAGGTGCTCGGCCAGGGCCCGACGCAAGGGCGGGAGGGCCCGGGCGAAGTCCAGCATGTGGTCGAACTTCTCCTGGTCCCGTCGCGTCCGCCAGGCGTCGTGGTAGCGGTACTGCTTGCGCCCGGCCGCATCGGTGCCCACCGCCTGGATGTGACCGGTGGGCAAGGGGCAGATCCACACGTCCTCCCACGCCGGCGGGATGGCGAGGGAGCGGATGCGGTCCAGCACCTCGGGATCGCTGACCCGCTCGCCGTCGTGGAGGTACACGAAGCCTCGTCCGGCCCGGCGCCGGGTGATGCCCGGCGACGAGCAGTCCACCCGTCGCAGCCTGGGCCCGGCCCTTCGGCGCGGCGACGCCTCGGCCATCGGTCAGCCCCCGGACCGGCGCCGCGCTCGGGTGGCTACTTGAGGCGCTCGGCGCCGCGCTGCTCCGCCTCCCGGGCCGCGGCCTCGGTCTCGTGGGCACGGGCCTCGGCTCTGGCCTCGTCGGCCTCCCGCTCGGCCTCGCCCTTCTCGGCCTGGGCCTGCCCTTCCCGCTGGAGCCCGGGTTCGTCGGTCAGGTCGCCGGCGGCTTCCTTGATCTTGCCCTTCGCCTCTTCGAACGCGCCCATGTCGAGCTCCTTTGCAGTTAGGTGTGTTGCAGTTCGGCACCACGGCCTCGGTGAGGTTCGTGCTGCCCTGGACGGGACCGGGCCATGGTACCGGTGGTGGGGGCCGGGCCCGGCGTAGCTCAGAGCAGCCCCTGCTCGTCCAGGGCGGCGCGCAGCTCCTGCTCCCAGAAGCGGAAGAACCCGTCCTGGTCCGCCCCCACCTGCTGGAGGTAGACGTGGGTGAACCCGGCGTCGGCGTACTGCTGCACCAGCTCCACGTGACGGGCCACGTCAGGGCCGCAGGCCACCTTGGAGGCCACGTCGTCCTCCCTGACCATCTGGGTCGCCTGCTCGAAGTGCTCGGGAGTGGGCAGGTCCTGGGTCAGCTGGCCGGCGACGGCCACGTTGGGCCACTCCTGCCGCGCCGTGCGGCGGGCCTCGTCCGCGTCCTCGGCCCAGCACACCACGGCCTGGGCGTAGCGGGGCCGGCCCTCACCGCCCTCTTGCTCGAAGGCCTCGACGGCCTGGCGGTTGGGGCCCACCGCCCACATGCCGTCGCCGATCCTGGCCGCCACCGCCGCGGCCCGGGCGCCGGCTGCGGCCACCACGATCTGGGGAAGCTCGTCGGGGAGGTCGAAGATGGTGGCGTCCTCGAGCGTGTAGTAGGTGCCGTGGTGGTCCTGGCTGCCCCCCTGCCACAGGAGCCGGATGACCTGTACCGCTTCCTCGAGCATGTCCAGGCGAATGGGAGCCGGGGGCCAGCGGTCACCGAGGACGTGCTCGTTGAGCGCCTCCCCGCTGCCCACGCCGAGGAAGAACCGCCCCGGCATGAGGCAGCCGGCGGTGGCGGCGGCGTGGGCGACGATGGCCGGGTGGGTGCGAACCGTGGGACAGGTGACACCGGTCCCCAGCCGGAGGCGCTCGGTGGCCTGGGCGATGGCTCCTACCACGCCCCAGACGAAGGGGCTGTGGCCCTGCTCCCTGGTCCAGGGGTGGAAGTGGTCGGAGATGCTGGCGAAGGGGAACCCCGCCTCCTCGGCCCGCACCGCGTGGCGGACCAGGGCCTTCGGGTCGTGCTCCTCGCTGGACAGGCCGTAGCCGATCTCCACGTCGCTAGACGGCCTTGGGCCGGTGGGCGGCCCGCACCCAGACCCTACCCTCGTCGACGCGGGTCTCGAACGACGGCTGAGGGGCGCAGGCCGGTCCGCGGACCACGGAGCCGTCCTCCAGGCGGAACACGCTGCCGTGCCACGGACAGCGGATGCAGTCGCCGACGAGGTCGCCCTCGGCCAAGGGCCCGCCCATGTGGCTGCAGGTGGCGGCCAAGGCCCGCACGGCGCCTTCCCGTCGCACGAGCACCACGGGCACGCCCTCGGCCTCCGTGGCGTGGGGCTGCCCGTCGGCCAGGGCCTCTTCCCCGCCCACCTCCACCCAGTCGTGGGGACCGTCGTCGAAGGTGGTGCGGTCCACCCCCGAGGCCAGGCGGTAGGCCAGATGGCCGCCGAGGTAGCCGCCGCCGGCCAGGGCTCCGAGGCCGGCGTAGGACCACATCCTGCCCCGCGCCCGCTTGCCCTTGCGGCGGTCCAGCAGAGAGGCCACGTGGCAGGCCAGCGCCACCGAGTTGAGGGTGGCGTGCACCAGCCCGACGCGCCGGACCCGGTCGTCGTTGTAGTCGTTCCAGTCGGCGGCGCCGGCGGCCACCGTTGGCACCGATGCAGCCACCCCGACGGCCTCCAGGGCGTCGGCGCCCGGCTGCGCCCGCCTGCCGCCCGCCAGGTCGAGCACGGCGGCGCTGGCCCAAGAGCCGATGGGCAGGTCGGTGAGGAGCGGATGGAGTGGATGGCCCAACCAGGTGCCCATGAGGGCGTTCTTCACCGGCGTGGCCCCGGTCACGGCGGAGACCGCCTTGGACACCCTGGCGGCCACCGGGTCGAGGGAACCGAGCGCCTCCAGCTTGCGGAGCAGCTTGCGGAGGGCCACGACTACGCCGGCGGCCCCGGTGCCTCGTCCTCATCGAGCAAGGGCGCCGGCTGGGTCTGCTCGATCACGTCGGCCTCGGGGACGTCGGCGGGGATGCTCGGCTCGCCCTCCTCGAGCAAGCCCTGGGCCGGTAGCTCCTGCTCGATGGCGTCGGCCTCGGGGACGCCGGGGCCCGGCTCCGCCGGGGCGCCGGCCGGCGCCCCGGCGGCAGGGAGCTGCTGCTCGATGGCGTCGGCCTCGGGGACCTCGTCGGTCATCCCGAAGTTCTACTCGTTCTGCTGGCTCAGATGGCGTCCAGGATGGCGGAGCAGAAGGCGTCGAGGTCGTCGGGGTCCCGGGAGGTGATGAGGTTGCCGTCCACCACCACCTCCTTGTCCACCCACTCGGCGCCGGCGTTCACCATGTCCGTGCGCACCGAGGGGTAGGAGGTGACGGTCCGGCCTTCGAGCACGTCGGCCTCCACCAGCAGGCTCCCGGCGTGGCAGATGGCCGCCACCGGCTTGTCGCTGTTGAAGAAGCCCTTCACGAACTTGACGATGCTCTCGTCCATGCGCAGCTTGTCGGGGGCGTAGCCGCCGGGGATGACCAGGGCGTCGTAGTCGGCGGGGTTCACCTCGTCGGGGGTGGCCTCGGGCGTGAAGGTCTCCTCGCCCTGCTTGCCCGTCACTTCCTTGCCGGTATCACTCCCGATCACGGTGACCTGGTGCTCTGCCTCTCGAAGGCGGTCGTAGGGCACTCTGAACTCACTGTCCTCAAAGCCCTCTCCGAGCACGAACGCCACGTTGGCCATGTTTCCTCCCTCTCGCGGTCCCTGGGTGCTCGGTCGTTGTACCCAGCCGGCGCCGAGGTCACCCGTCCTCTCGGCGTTCATGTCGCGAAGTCGTGCCACACGGGGGCACAAAATCGCGACATGGACAGGTCGGGGGGAAAAGGACCCGGTGGTAAGTTGGCGGGCCCGGGCCGTTAGCTCAGTTGGCTAGAGCGCTTGCATGACGCGCAAGAGGTCGGGGGTTCGACTCCCTCACGGCCCACGGGAATCCCTCACTGCCCACTGCAAGATGCGAGGTCGCGTCTTCTACGCAGCAAGGGAGAGGAAACCCTGGCCCTATGTGGTCGACACCGGCATCGGCGCCACCGAAAGCGGCGCCAGCGGCTGAAGGGCGGGTTCTACACCCGAGCCGCCGACGAGAAGGCCCTGGCGGAGGAGCGGCCGCTACGCGCCGTCCTCATCGCCACGGCAGGCACGCTGGGCCGGGTCGACGGGCTGGCCCTCGCCCTGGCTGTCACGACCAGCAGGTGCTTCCCCAGGTCCCGCTTGGGAATGATGGCGATGGCTTGCAGCAGTCGAGACGTGACCAGCCCGGAGCCTTGATGGTGGAACAGCATTGGAGCACTGAGTACCTCGGCGTCGTAGAGCTGCCGTCCGGGCGGCTCCTCCGCGGCCGACGGCTCAGGGGCGATCCGCCCCCCGGCCCAACGCCGACGCTTGCGGTGCACCTGACTGGCCGCCGTCCCCCCGAGCCGCCATGGAAGCGGGAGTGGGTCCGCTGGCGGGACTTCTGGCTCCCCTCCAATCCTGACGCCGCGATCCGTGTGCTGCGGCTCGCCCACGAGCGCGCCCGCAGCGCCCGGGTGGAGATCGCTTGCGGTGGCGGCGTTGGGCGCACGGGAACGGCACTGGCCTTGATGTGTGTCTTCGAGGGCATGGAAGCTGACGCGGCCGTCGACTGGGTACGCGAGCGTTACCATCCGCGTGCCGTCGAGGTGCCCTGGCAACGGCGCTTCCTCAGAACTGTCCGGACGGCGGGTCCCCACACCACGCGGTGACCGGCAGCGGTGACCGGCAACTGCCAGGCGCCGGACTGATCACGAGGTGATCACCGACTGCACGCCACACCTCGACATTCTCCAATACACGGCCACCGCAGGTGAGGCCCCGCTCACATCGGGTGACAGCGCGCCTCCACATTGGTCACGAGATGGCCAGCCGTCCCCTGATCAGTGACGGGTCCGTAGCTGCCGAGACCCGGCCAAGGAGCCGGCGTGCTTGGTCAGCACCGTGGCAGCCGTGGCAGTGACCAGGACGTAGGCGGCCCCGAGGGCACGTAGCTCTGCGCCCTCGGCAGCACCAGCTCCAAGGCTGGCCAGGACGATCGAGAACTCGCCGCGAGCGATGAGCGCCGTCCCTGCCCTCAAGCGGCCGGGAGCCGCCACACCCATGCGACGGGCCGCGTACCAACCGGAGGCGAGCTTGGTCGTGCCCGTCACGGTGGCGAGCAACAACGCGGGGACGATGACGCCGCCGAGGGAGGCGGGTCGGATCTGGAACGAGAAGAAGAGGAAGAAGGTGGCGGCGAAGAGGTCCCGAAGCGGTCCGATCAAGGCTCCGGCCCGTTCCTGCACCGGCCCTGAAAGAGCGAGCCCGACGAGGAAGGCGCCGATGGCGGCAGAGACCTGCAGCTGTTCAGCAAGGCCGCCGACCAGCAAGGTCAGCCCGAACAGCGACAGAAGCAGTGCTTCGTCCGAGCCCCGGGCGAGGAGGCTGCTCAGCGGTTGCCCCCAGCGCAGGGCCAGGGTCAGGACGACGCCGACGGCGGCCAGCGCGACCGCCACCGCCACCACGGCATCGGAGGCACCGGTGCCGGCCAACAGGGCGGCCATGACCGGAAGGTAGGCCGCCATGGCCAGGTCCTCGATGACCAGCAGGTTCAAGATGGCGGGCGTCTCGCGGTTGCCCAGCCGGTCGAGGTCACCCAGCACCTTGGCGATCACCCCTGAGGAGCTGACCCAGCACACGCCACCGAGTAGCAGGGCTGCTCGCACGTCCCACCCCAACAAGAGCCCGCCTAGCACTCCGGGGCTGAAGTTGAGGACGGCGTCCACGACGCCGGGGGCCAGACCGGTCCGCAAGCCGTGGCGCAGCTCGTCGGCGGTGTACTCGAGTCCGAGGGTCAAGAGCAGCAGGAGCACGCCGATGTCGCCGGCCAGCCGGATGAAGTCAGCACTGACGTCGAGGGGGGCGAGGCCGCCCTCGCCTACCGCCAGCCCGGCCACGAGGTAGAAGGGGATGGCCGTGATCCCCCAGCGCCCGGCCAGGCGGGCCAGCACGGCCAGCCCGATGGCCACCCCACCCAGCTCGATGAAGGCCAGGGCAGTGTCGCCACCGGCGGCGGCAAGGAGGGGCGTCACACCCCTAGCAGCTGGGCGAAGTGGGAGAGACCCGCCGCCGTGCCCACAGCCACTGCCACGTCGCCGGCCTCGAAGGCGAACTCAGGACCCGGAGCCGGGAACGTGGTTTCTCCCCTGATGACAGCCACGATGGAAACCCCGGTGCGGGTCCGGAACTGGCCCTCGCGGATCGTCGTCCCGGCGAGCGGCGACCCGGCAGGGATGGAGACCCAGTCGATGGCCACCCCCTCGAGGCGTTGCTGCACCTCGGCCAGCACCTCGCTCACCTGGGTGGCGCCCAGCAGCTCGGCCAGTGTCCGCGTGTCCTCGGGGCTCAGCTGAAGCGTCGTGGTGCAGGCGTCGGGGTCGTCGCGGCCGTACATCAGGAGCTCACGGCGGCCGCTGCGGTGGACCAACACGGCCACACGCTCGCCGCTCGAGGTGGTGAAGTCGTGGCGCACGCCGACTCCGGGTAGCTGCGTCTCGGTCACCTCGGGCACCGGTAGCGCTCCTCTCTCTTGGCTTGCTTGAAGTCTCTTCCGGCTCGCGCGTGGGTATGTAGTACCCGTCGGTCGACCGCTTGGTCAGCCTCCCGTCGGGGCCAGCCCCGCAGCCCGCATGCGCTCGGGGAAGCTGTCGGGGACTGTCAGGGTCCAGCCGCGGTCGTCGAGCTCCGAGCGCGAGATGGTCAGCTCTCCGCCCTGCGTGCCGGCGTACCAGAAGCGGAAGCGCCACTGCCTGCCCTGGTCGAGTACTCCCTCGAACTCTTGCCTTGCCTGTCGGCCGACCGTGCCGAGTCCCAGCCAGTCGTCTTCCCCGACAGCTGCCACCTCCACGGTCGCGGCCCACTCATGAGGATTGTCGATGGTGACGCGACTGACGCGATGCGGCGAGTCGAGAGCCGACATCAGTGCCAGGGCCAGGAAGGCCACGACCACGCCAACGCCCAGGAGGAGCAAGGCAGTCGCACTGCGGCGAGCAGGCGCCGGACGGGGCTGAGTCATGACTGGTCTCACGATCGTCCTCCTCGGGAAAGGGGCGGGCGGCTGGCAACCAGGCGTGTCCGGTTGGGTCGGAGCAAAGCGACGCTGAGCCGGTCGAGGTTGGTCATCGCCGTCTCTTGCCCTTGGACCTTGCCGGCCTCGGCCTGCTCGCTCCTGACCGCCTGGGTGCCTTCGGACCCGCCTTCGGACCCGCCTTCTTGCCCGACTCGGATCTCGTTCGCATGGACGATGAGCGGGCGATCGGCGGCGGCGGTCCGCTCTTGGGGACAGGAGCTTCGAGTCGCCTCGCCTGGACGGGCTTCGGGCGGGCTCCGGCCGGCCTCAGCGGTGGTGCCTCCGAAGCCGAGGTTCTCCGCCCGACCGACGCCCGGCCCTGAAGCGCAACGGCAAGGGGAGCGGCCGTGAAGACCGACGAGTAGGTGCCGACCAGGATGCCAACCAACAGAGCGAGGGCGAAGTCGGTGAGGGTCTCGCCTCCCAGCGCGTACAGGGCGGCGAGGATGAAGAGCGCCCCGAGACCGGTGTTCACGGTGCGGGGGATGGTCTGCAGGCAGGCGTCGTTGGCCACGACGGCCAGTGGCTCCCTGGCCCGAGCCCGGCGCTGCTCCCGGATCCGGTCGAACACCACCACCGAGTCGTTGATGGAGTAGCCGATGACGCTGAGCAAGGCGGCCAGGAACACTCCGTCGACGGTCTTGCCCAGCCAGGCGAAGACCCCCACCAAGATGGCCACGTCGTGGAACATGGCCACCACCGCGGCTGCCCCGTAGGTCCAGCGGAAGCGAACGGCGAGGTACACCAGTTGGGCCCCCAGGGCCAGGAGGAGAGCGATGAGCGCCTTGCGCCGTAGCTCGGCGCCGATGGTGGGACCTACGAACTCGTCTCGGACGAGCTGGGTCTCGCCGCCGGCGGCCCGGACCGCATCTCCCACTCGGGCCTGCTGGTCCTGAGACAGCTGCGGAGTCCGGATCGAGACGTTGTCCTCTCCCGACTCCTGGACCACCGCCCGGTCCAGGCCTACGCCTGCCAACTCGGAGCGCAAGCGGTCGAGGCTGACCCGCCGCTCGGTGTCGTATTCCAGGGTGCGCCCGCCCGAGAACTCGAGTCCGTAGTTGAGACCACGGGTGGCCATGCCGGCCGCGGCCAGCACAACGGCCACACCGGAGATCCCTAGCCATTGCCGGGACCGGCCGAGCAGGTCGGGCCCTCGCTCGACCAGCCACGCCCGCATCCGGCTCCCAACCTCGAGGCCGAGGAGCTGGGGGCGGTCGGCGATGCTGCGGACGCGCACCAGCGCCTCTACGAGAACCCTGGTCACGACCAAGGCGGTGAACATCGACACCACCACGCCCACCGTCAAGGTGATGCCGAAACCCCGCACCGCCCCGGAAGCGAAGAAGAACAAGAGGACGGCAGCGATGAGCGTGGTGGCGTTGGAGTCGGCGATCGCGCTCCATGCCCGCCGGAAACCGGAGAGCACCGCCACGCGGACGCTGCGCCCGGCCGCGTGCTCCTCCTTGGCCCGCTCGAAGACCAGCACGTTGGCGTCGACGGCCATGCCGATGGCCAGAACGAAGCCGGCGATCCCCGGCAGGGTGAGGGTGGCGTCGAGGGCGAGCAGAACTCCGTAGGAGACGAGCCCGTAGGTCAGGAGGCCCAGGGACGCCAGCGCGCCGATGAGGCGGTAGTAGGCGATGACATAGAGGATGGTGAGGGCGGCGCCGATGAGGGCGGCCTGGACGCTGGCTCGAACAGCCGCGTCGCCGAGTGTGGGCCCGATGGTGCGCTGCTCCACGATCTCCACCGGCACCGGCAGAGCCCCGGCTCGGATCAACAGGGCGAGGTCCTTGGCCTCCCGCTCGCTGAAGTCGCCCGTGATCTGGGTCTCGCCGCCCGTGATGCCTTGCCCGCAGGTCACCGAGGGGTCGACCTGGGGGCTGGAGATGACGTCTCGGTCCAACACGATGGCCACGCGCCGGGCGGGGTGGCCGGCGGGCGCGCAGGCTGCCTCACCCGTGATCGCAGCCCATTGCCGCTCGCCCTGGCCGCGGAAGTCGACGTCCACGCTCCAACCGCCACCGCCCTGGGTGTCGAAGGCGGCCCTGGCTCCGCCTACCGCCTCGCCGGTGAGGCGGGGAGGGCCCAGCCTCAGCCGGCTCCCGTCCTCGTCCTCGAGGACCAAGTCCTCTGCCGGCTGCGTGGGACCCGTACCCGGCGCGGTCGTGGTCGTCGTGGCCGCCGGTTCGTCCACGCCCGTCACGCCATGGAAGGCGAGCTGGGCCGTGCGGCCTATCACCTCGACGGCTTGCTTCGGGTCGGCCACGCCGGGCAGCTCCACGATGATGCGCCGGCTCCCCGAGCGCTGCAGAGTGGGCTCTGCGACGCCCAAGGCGTCGACCCGTCTTCTCAGGACCTCGAGCGTGCGAGAGACGGTGTCACCATCCACCTTTTGGCGGTCCGTGTCCCGGGCCTCGAGGACGATCTGGGTGCCTCCTTCGAGATCCAGGCCCAGTCGAACCGGGCGGTTGGCGACAAGGGCAGCGGCGCCGACCATCACTGCGACGACAGCCAGGGCGCGCCAACGAAAGGCGTTGGACAATGTTCTCCTTCGGCTCGGCCGCCGACACGGCGGCCTCGGACGGGACTAGGCCAGCCGAGGAAGAGGTGGGCCGCGGGGACCGCCGGTCCCCGTCCATGGGGACAGGTGATGCACGGCGGAGGAGATGGGGCCGCCGCCCGCCCCCGCCAGGCAGAAGAGCAGCGAGCTCACGACTGCGAGGCCAACGAGGCCGGAGGGCTGCGTGGGCAGACGTCGCTGGGACCACGCCCCAGGATGGGTTTGGCGGCTCGGCGTCACCAGCGCCGCCTCGAGGTCGACATCGACACCTGTCGCTCCGGGAGTCGCCCGAAGCGGAGGGCTGCCTGGGTGTGCCGTCGAAGCCTCGGCCGTTGCCGCCAGGGTGAAGGCCGTCAGTGCGGCCCCGATCACGACAGCGGTGCGGAGACCCGACCCGAACCTCACCGCGTCCAGCCTAGATCCCCGACCTAGTCGCTCCGCCGCGAGGTCGGGGGTTCGACTCCCTCACGGCCCACGCTGCTGGCGCCGGGCACCATCACGGCGGAGGCGCACTACCACGCAGCACCTGCCGTTCGGACTCACCGGTTGGGCTTCGACCCCGCCCACCCCCAACCCCTCGATCAGGCCGGCCACCAGGGCCAGGTTCAGTCCGCACACGAGCTCGGTGTGCCGGTCGGAGAGCGCTCTGAATGGGCAGTTCATAAGGGCGATCTCGTGCCGCTTCCGCCCTGGTTCGAAGCCGTATTCGCGGAGCGTCGACTCGAGCGCGGCCAGCGCCCTCGGCCGGCCAGCCGAGGCTGGCAGTGATCGACGAGCGCGGCGGCCATCCGACTGCCCCAAACGGGCAGCCACTTGATCGAGGGCTGCCTTGGAGGAGTCGCTCTCCTCGAGGACGGTGGCGAACAGCTCGGCCAGGACCTCGTAGCGCCGGGGCGGCAAGGCGACCTCGACGGCGTGGCCTGAAGGCCGGTACAGCTTCGCGGGACGGCCAGCGCCCGGTCCTTGCCGCTCGCCCAGCCGCCGGAAGCTCACCTCGAGCAGCCCCGCCTCGGCCAGCTTGTCCAGGTGAGAGGCCACAGCCTCTCTTCCGGCGCCGGCAGCCGCGGCCGCCTCGTCACGGCCTACTTCACGGCCCTGTCTCGTTACGTAGTCGAAGAGGGCTCGCCGCAGGGGGTTGCGCAGGAGCGCGGCGGCCTCGAACTGGCTCTGGTCGCTCTCTTCCATCCTCGCTGCAGTCCCCTTGTCGAAGGCTCGATCCCTATGCACGGGCCTACCGACCGATTGGGAAAGCCACCGTTCGTTGGCTGGGCTCGGCGGCGCGAGCTAGCTGTGTGCTGTCCCCCCTTCTAAAAGGTAAGAATAGATGCATAGACTCGTAGAGGGGTGGAGAAGTGGACAGAGACGAACGGACACAGCCGCAGGACCTGGACACCGGCGAGCGCATGGGGACCTACCTCGGCGCCGCTGCGGACGGCGTTGCTCACCAAGCCAAGGGCGAGCATGAGACGGAGAGCGGCATCCACGAGGCGGTGGGTCGGGCCGAGGCCGAGAGGATCATCGAAAACTGGCCGAACCCGCCGAAGAAGGTGGCTCAGCAGATGCTCGAGAAGTACGGCCCTCCCAACGAGGCGACGCCGACGAAGCTGTTCTGGTACCGGAACGGTCCTTGGAAGCGGACGGAGCTCACCAGCGACGTCGTGGCCCACAACTTTCCCGCGCCACACACCGACTTCCTCACCCAGGTCATCGACTACCGAGTACCGCCGGAGAAGATCCAGCTCATCTCCCAGTTCGACGGCAGCATCGTGGTCGACCGGACAAAGGGCGAGGTGGCCGCTCGCTGCGACGCCGAAGCGGCGAACATGCTGGGCATGAACATGGTGCACGAGATCGCCACGGGCAAGCGCAGCGTTGACGAGGCAAGAGAGACCACCGCCCAGAACACCGTGGCCTACACCATGGGCCGAAACGCGCCTTACTGCGAGCGCCTGCTGTTCGAGGTACCCAGCGGCGGTACCGAGGATCTCGACGAGACCATGATCGCGGGGGCGGTCGTGCAGCAGGCGGGCGGGAAGCTGAAGGACGTGGTCACCGGAGGCGGCGAGGAGCCGACGGACCGCCGCACCTGAGCAGGCTCCCGACCGACCGAGCCCTCCTCCTACGCGACCTTGCGCCGGAGGAGGGCGGCATACAGGGTGAGGCCTGCGCCGAAGGCGAGGCACACGGCGTAGTCCCCGTCGTGGAGGTCTCCCTGGGCCAGGATGCGCTCGAGCACGAGAAGGACCGTCGGCGACGAGCAGTTCCCGTGGGCGGCCAGCACGGCCCGAGTGGGCCGCAGGGCGTCCTCGTCGAGGCTGAGCCGTTCTCCGACCTTGTCCACTATGCGGGGGCCGCCAGGATGGACCGCCCAAGCGGCCACGTCGGAAGGCCGCAGCCCGTTGGCAGCCAGCAGCTCTCCCACCATGGGCGCCACATGAGGCTCGATGGCCGACGGGAGCTCAGGAGACAGACGCAGCCGAAAGCCGTGGTCGGTGATGTCCCAGCGCAGCAGCTCGGAATGAGCGGGGTCGGTGCGAGCGGCGATGTCGACGACTTCCAACCCTGGCCCGCCGGGCCTGACCACCACCGCGGCCGCGGCGTCGGAGAACAGCGCATGGGCGACGGTCTGGCCGTCGTCGTCGCTCGGGGGCTGGGCGTGCAGGCTGGACAGCTCGACGCACAGCAGGACCGCCGTCTTGGCCCTGGCCGCTGCGGCGTCGGCCACCACAGCTAGTCCCGGCAGCGCCGCGTAGCATCCCATGTGACCCACCTGGACCCGCTCCACCGAGGGCGCCATCCCGAGGTCACGGGCCAGCATCACGTCGAGGCCAGGATTGGCGTAGCCCGTGCAGGTCACGACTGTGAGGAGGCCGACGTCCGCCGGCTCCACGCCAGACGCCGCCAGGCACGAAGAGACCGCCTCCTTGCCCAAGGGCAGCGCCTCGTCGCTGAAGCGCCGCATGCGGGCCTCGGTCGACCAGTCTCGGACATCGTCGAGAGGGGGAATGGCGACGCCATGGCGGCTCTGGACGCCCGTGCCGCGCCAGATGCGTCGGGCAAGCGGCCTGGGATCGTTCGAGGACAACGCCGCCCACAGCGCATCCTGGGTGACCGCCGTCGGCAACGACGATCGGACGCTGGCGACTACCGCTCTCACCACGGCGGTTCGTCCATCGCCGTCATCGGGTCCAGGCCCAGGGCGGCGCTGCCGAGGTAGTCGGCGCAGATGTCGCTCCGAGGCGGCATGATCGCGCCGCAGCGTGCGTCCCGGAAGATCCGCTCCAGGGCCGATCCCCGCCCCAGCGCGCCGAGCCCACACGCCTCTGACAAGGTGGCCGCAACTTCCATGGCGGCGTCGCCGGCGACGAGCTTGGCCTGGTAGAGCCAGCGGTTGGTCTCACTGTCGCCCGGGCTGGCGTCGGCGAGGCGCGCCGCCTGGCGGACGACGAGTAGGGCGGCGTCTGTGGCGGCTTGGGCCCGCGCCACCCGAGCACGCACGGATGCAGGAGTTGTGCGACCGCCCGCCTGCCGTTGCTTCAAGTAGGTGACCGCCTCGGATAGGGCGGCCTGAGCGATGCCCACGTACACGGCGGCATACGAGGTCACCAACCACTGGGGCATGGCGTAGGCCAGCGGGACAGCGAGGCCCTCGACCCCCGTCAGCAGGCACTCCCGCGGGACGGCGACGTCGAGCACGACGGCGTTGCTCGCCGTTGCCCGCATCCCCAGCGGGTCCCACGTGTCCTTCACCTTCACGCCCAACCCCGGACTCACCATGAAGTACGAGACGCTCGGCTCCGGACCCCCGGTCTCTCGGGCTCGGGCTGCCACGAGGTAACCGTCGAGGTATCCGGCCCCGGAGCAGACCGATTTCTCGCCGCGAAGGCGGTACGCCTCGCCTTCGGGTTCGTAGTACGTACGAACCTCGGAGAGCCGAGAGCCGGCCTCCCATTCGCTGATGGCCACGCCGTAGAGGGCTCCCTCCACCGCACCGTCAAGGATCCGGTCCCGGACGGCGAAGAACTCGTCTCCGGCGCCGAGTGCTCGGACCAAGTCTTCCGGGACGCCGGCCAGCGCCCCTGTCACCGCGGCGTGCATGTTGAAGACCAGCGCCGTGGCGCCGCTGCCTCGCGCAAGGGCGGTCCCTACCTCGACGTAGTCCTCGAACCCACAACCAACACCACCGAGTCGGGTGGGCACCATGAGGCCGAGCAGGCTCTCGGTCCGGATGTCTTCGACGTCGGCAGCCGGGAACGACGCCGTGCGGTCGTACTCAGCAGCCCGTGCCCGGAAGCGGTCGGCGAGCCGCTCGGCACGCTGGCGGGCTTCTAGCGGGGTCATGGCGCCGCCTTCCGCCCTGTGCCCTGGTACACGGCCCCGAGCGAGCGGGTTGGCAGCATGCGGACCGGTCGCTCACGTCGGACGAGGAAGCACAGATAGTCGGTCACGGACGGCCGCAGTCCCCGCACCCGCAGCTCGACACCATGGCGGGCGAACAACTCGATCAGACGCCGTGGGGCCACGAAGAGGTCAGGATCGTGGATTCTTCGTGGCGGTCCTCCGGGGAGCCGCTCACCCACAGTGACCAGGGACAGCCGCGCCCAACCGGTGTCATTGATCGTGTCCACCACCACCACGCCGCCCGGCTGGAGCACACGGCTGACCTCCGCCACGGCACCATCCAGGTCCTCAACGTGCTCGAACAGCTCGCCTGCGACGACCACGTCGACGACGCCGCTGCGGACGGGTAGACGGGTCACGTCACCGCGGAGGGGGACGAGCCCGCTTCTCGAGGCCACGGCCAGAGCCGACTGTGACACGTCCACCCCGACGTGCAGGTACTCCTGGACGTGTGGAGCCAGGACGCCACCGCCGCAGCCGACGTCGAGCAGCACCCGCCCCGTCGAGGGGGACGGAGGGATCAGTTGAGATCGAGCGGTCGCCAACCAGTGCAGCGCGGCGAACTCCCCGCCGGGCTTCCACCATTCGTCGACGAGATCGTCGTACAGCCCCACGTCGTTGCGTGGTCGCCCACGCCGGTGCTGCGGGGATCCCCCTCCGGCTCGAGGGAGGGAAGGAGATGCCTTCACCTAGGCCGGCTTCCGTCCCTCTAGAAGGTCCTTGAGGTTCTGCAGCGAGTGTTCGACCTCGCGCTCGTTGCGCCGCTCGACATACGCCCGGTCGAGCGCCGCCCCGAGGAAGCCCCCCGGCAGGTCGTAGTCCACATCGAAGACGACACGACTGCCTTCTCCGGTCGGCACGACCTGCTGGCGCAGAGCCATACGGCCACCAGCCATCGCCGTGACGTCGTAGGCCAGCGACTCGGGCGGCTCGAACTCCACCACCCTCCAATGGGTCTGCAAGGGGATCCCGGCGACGCGAAGCTGCTGGTCGAACTCGTCGCCGACGCCGCCGCAACGGTCTGCCCCGGTGTGGCTGTGGGTCACCGTGGACCACTCATGTAGGAGGGACCAGCTCACCAGTGCCTCGAAGACCTCCTCGGGCCCGGTCCGGATCTCGATGTCCCGTGTGAACTTGGCCATGTCCCTCCTCGACGTGATGTCCTTGGACCCCCCAAGCCTCCCTCTACATCGCGTCACCGGTCGCAGGAGATCTGGCCAGCGCAGATCCGAGGTACGGGGGCGATCCTGCCAGGTTTTCGAGAAGCGTTGATGCGGCAGGCCGCCCCTTGCTTGTCTAAAGGTAGAACCTCACTATGATAGAACGCTGAACGGACCGCGGGAGGGGCATCGGTGCCAGAGGGTTACAGGTTTCGCCACCAGGAGGCGCTGGGCGGCTATGGCCAGGCCCAGAGCCCGGCTTCGACCCCGGCTACGGCCGAGGCGCAAGCAACGGCCGCCACTCAGGACGTGGAGGCCCGGCTGCACAAGGCCAAGCGCCCGATCAACCCCGTCGCCGGACCGTACGGCCATCCAATCCACCCCATGCTGGTGCCCATCCCCATAGGGGCATGGGTGGCGAGCCTGGTGTTCGACGTGGCTTCCTATTTCGTCGACGACCCGTCCTTCCTGGTCAGGGGGTCCTACTGGCTGATCGCCACGGGCGTGGTGGCCGCCCTCTTGGCGGCCGTGTTCGGGCTCTTGGACCTGTTGGCCATACCTAGAGGTACCCGGCCCTTCAAGGTGGGCCTCGTCCACTTGACGATGAACGTCACCCTGGTCGCCGTCTTCACGGCCTCGTTCTTCGTGCGCGTCAACCAGTCCGCCACCGAGGAAGTCGACGTCTGGTTGGTCGTCGTCTCCGCCGTCGCCATCCTGGCGCTGCTCGTGTCGGGCATCCTGGGTGGAATGCTGAGCTACCACTACGGCGTGCGGGTCGCTGCCGAGTCGACGCAGGCCGAGGGCTACCGGTAGGTCGCAAGTCCCGGCCAGGCCGGAGCGTCGCCGCCTTCGCAGCCAGCCAGGTGACAATGGAGAGGTGGACTACCTCGTAGTGGCCAGCGCCAAGGCGGGCTCGGCCGGCGAGAAGGAGGTCGAGGCGGTGGCAGGGGTGCTCGCCGGCCACGGGCCCACCGAGCTCGTACGCACCGCCGGCGTCGACGAGCTCGACCGTGCCCTCGATCGCCTGGGCGGGCGGGCCCTGGTGGTGGCGGGGGGCGACGGCACCCTGCACGTGGTGGTCCAGCGGCTGTGGGACCGAGGCGCGCTGGGGCACGCCACCCTCGGCCTCGTCCCACTCGGCACCGGCAACGACTTCGCCCGGGCCGTGGGCGTGCCGCTCGATCCCCTGGAGGCGGCGTCGGCCGTGGGGGACGCCTCCCCCCGGCGGCTCGACCTGCTGGTGGACGACTCCGGCGGCGTGGTGGTGAACCTCGCCCACGTCGGCCTCGGCGCCGACGCGGCCCAGGGCGCCACCGTGCTCAAGGGCCGCCTCGGTCCCCTGGCCTACCCGTTGGGCGCGTTGCTCGCCGGCGTCAGGGACCCGGGGTGGGAGATCGAGGTCAGGGTCGACGACGCGCCGCTGGGGCGGGGAGCGGTGCTCATGGTGGGCATCGGGAACGGCAGGACCATCGGAGGCGGGACGCCTCTGTGCCCGGACGCGTCTCCCGAGGACGGCCTTCTCGACGTGGTGGTGGTCAACGCCACGGGCCACGCCGAACGGGCGGCCTTCGCCGCCGCCCTGCGCCACGGCCGGCACCTGGACCGCCACGACGTGCACCACGCACGGGGTGGCCAGGTGCGGCTGAGCGGCGAGCCGGTCTGCCACGACGTCGACGGGGAGGTGAGCGAGGAGCTGACGGAACGCGCCTACCGGGTCGTGGAGGGGGCGTGGTCGTTGCTCGCGCCTGCCTAGAGGGTCACGGTGGAGGTGTAGGTGACGGTCTGCCCCGGGTCCGGCCGGCCGAGCAGGCGGTGAACCACGCGGTCGTGGTGGAGCGACACCAGGCCCACGTTGGCCTCGCCCACGACGAGCATGGACGGTCGCTCCTCCGGAGGGGCGTAGCGGCGGATCTCCTCGTACCGGGGGGCGTCGGCGACCTGAAGCCACCGGGCCAGGCGGGGTGAGAGGAACACCGGCGCGTCACCCCATTCGTCGGTGTTCACCGGGCGCTGCAGCACTCGTCGGGCCCGGTTCGAGGGGCCGTCGAGGCGGGGGGCGTGGTCCCATCCCACCCGGTGGTGGCGGCGGCGCACCATGCGGCCCAGGGCGTGCAGGCCCCGCTTGGCCAGCGCCCCGCTGTGCTTGAACGAGCTGCTCACCAGCTGCGCGACGCGCAGCTCGCTTCCGTCCACGCAGAACGTGGCCTCCACGCTCATGCCGTAGTGGACGTCGCCGGACAGCACGGTGCAGCTGGTGATTCCAAGGCGCTCGACGAGGCAGCGCATGAGGTCCACGAGCCCGTGCAGGTTGGAGTGCCACTCCTCGAAGTCGATCTCGTAGGGGCCGAGCTTTCCCTCGAGGAACTTCTGGCGCCGCTCCTGGAGCTCGAGGCCGAACACCGGGACCGGCGAGACGAGGATGACCGGCCCGGGTGGCGTGACACCGGCCTCTTCGAACAGGGTCGTCATGCGACCCAGCTCTCCGGGGCCGAGCAGTCGGGCCGCGCCCAGGTCGCTGTCGTAGGAGCGTTGCGTCCGGGTGTCCAGGACGACCGTGGGCGGGGTGATGGCGGCGACGTAGCTCCAGCGGTCGAACGAGAGCACGGCGTCGTCGAACGAGGCCTCCCGCCTCGATCCCGCCTCGGGCCCGCCCGCCACGGCCCGGGAGAAGCCGTCGTCGAAGTTGGCCGGCTCGTTGCCCCAGCCCTGGAACGCCCAGTAGGCGGCCAGGGCGTTGGCCACCACCCGCCGGCCCGTGGGCGAGTCCTCCACGCGCCTACGCCACTCGGCCGTGATGTTCCAGTCGTCGGTCACGTCGTGGTCGTCGAAGGTCATGTACACGGGGACGTTGGCCAGCACGCGGCGCACCGACGGCAGGGCCCGGCGGGCCGCCTCGAGGCATCCGGCCTCGCGCCGGTAGCAGCGACGGAGCCGTGCCAGCTCCCTGCCCTCGGCCTGGTCGTCGGGCACCGCCTCCTCGGCCGGCACGAAGGTGTCAGGCCAGTTGTCCTCGTCCCAGGCCACCAGGTAGGCGGCGGCGTACTCGCCCAGGCTGAACAGGTGGTTGGTGGCCTTGTCCGACGTGAAGCGGGCCTTCTCGTGGGCGACGTCCTGGCGCCCGTAGACCGCGATGGACGGGAGCGACGGCACGCCGGGGACGGAATCGGCGTCGTCAGCCCCGAACAGGGCCGAGCCCAGGCTGGTCAGGTGGCCGATCATGGGCCCGGCCACGTCGTCGCCGTAGATCTGGTCGCCCGTGAGGAACAGGGCCGAAGGCCGCTCGTGAAGGTCCAGCGCCGTGCGGGCCAGGACGTCGTCGGCGATGGGAAGGGCATCTTCGCCCTTGCCGTGGAGGAGCCGGCACGAGCCGTGGAGGAGGTGAAGCACCGGCGCCTCGTCCCCGCGGAGGAAGAAGGTGGGCAGAGGGAGTCCCGCGTAGGTGATGTCCCGGCGCCCGCTCAACAGGCCCAGGTCGCCCAGGCGACGGGGCGACCCGTCCCCGCCTCCGGAGACCTCGAGGTCGTAGGCAAGCAACCGGTCGGTCGGGAAGCGTCCCCCGTCGGGCACGGCCGTGGCCAGGTGGACATAGAGGTTGGGCCCCAGGCGCACCCGCTGCGCCTCTGCCCCTCCCAGCCGCTCCAGGCCCGACGGGCCCACGGCGAAGACGTCGGCGCGCACCCGGCGCTCGGCACTGGTCGCCAGCCACACGCACACCCGTTCCGGCTCGGCCCGGCGGAGGACGGGCCCGGCGAGGACCTCTCGGAGCTGAACCGTCGCTGTGGCGCCCACTTCCTGCTTCCCTGTCGGGGTCGAAGGAGGATAGCGAGGCGGGCCGACGTTTCCGTCGGAGGCTCGCCGGGGAAGAGGTCAGGCATGATCACGCTCCTTATCGTGCTGGTGCTGTTCGGCCTCATCGCCGGGGCCCTGGCCCGGCTCCTCGTACCGGGGCCCGACCCCATCGGCATCGGCGGCACCATCGTGCTCGGGATCGTGGGCAGCTTCGTGGGCGGCTTCCTCGGCTACGTGCTGTTGGGGAAGGATCCCGGTGAGGGCGCCCTGCAGCCGTCAGGGCTGGTCGGATCGGTGATCGGCGCCGTCGTGGCCCTGGTGATCTACCGGTCCATCGTGCGGGGCCGGGCCCGCCGGTTCTGACCCGAGCCCTGCCTGCCCCCACCGACTCCCAGCAGCTCGGCGCCTTCGTCACCGACAGCGCCGCCACTGCCAGCCCGTTTCCGCCCATCGCCGAGTACGGGTTCCTGTCCGACTGCGAGGTCATGGCCCTCGTGGCTCCCGACAGCAACGTGGAGTGGCTCTGCCTTCCCCGTCCCGACGGGCCCAGCGTGTTCGGCGCCGTCCTCGACCGGGCCGCGGGCGGGTTCCGCCTGGGGCCGGCCGGCGTGGACGTGCCCGCCGGCCGCCGGTACCTACCGGGGACCATGGTGCTGGAGACCACCTGGCAGACCAGGACGGGCTGGCTCATCGTGCGCGACGCCCTCTCGATCGGCCCCTGGTACCACCGGCGGGAGCGCCTCTCCGAGCACCGGCGGGTCCCCACCGACGAGGAGGCGGAGTCCGTGCTGCTCCGCACCATGAAGTGCGTGCACGGCTCGGTGGAGGTGGTCCTCGACTGCGAGCCGGCGTTCGACTACGGGCGCACGGCTGCGCGGTGGCGGTACGAGGGGGCGGGATACGGCCACGGAGTGGCCGGCGCCGAGGGCGTCGACCTCGAGCTGCGCCTGGTGACAGACCTGCGCCTCGGCTTCGAAGGCCGGCGGGCCAGCGCCCACACCACCTTGCGGGAGGGCGACAACGTCTTCGCAGCCCTCTCCTGGGGCGGCCTGTCCCCGCCCGCCACCTACGAGGAGGCCTTCGACCGCATGGAGCGCACGGCCGACTACTGGCGGCAGTGGATCAACCAGGGCGACTTCCCCGACCACCCGTGGCGGACCTACCTCCAGCGCAGCGCCCTCACGCTACGGGGCCTCACCTACGCCCCGACCGGCGCCATGCTGGCCGCGGCCACCACGTCGCTGCCTGAGACGCCCGGAGGCGAGCGCAACTGGGACTACCGCTACACCTGGATCCGCGACTCCACCTTCATGCTGTGGGGTCTGTACACGCTGGGCTTCGACTGGGAGGCCAACGACTTCTTCTACTTCGTGGCCGACGTGTGCGAGCACGACGAGGACCTGCAGGTGATGTACGGAGTGGGCGGCGAGCGCAAGCTGGACGAGGTCGTACTCGACCACCTGTCCGGGTACGAGGGAGCCAGGCCCGTGCGAGTCGGCAACGCCGCCTACGAGCAGGACCAGCACGACGTGTGGGGAGCGGTGCTCGACTCCGTGTACCTGCACACCAAGTCGCGGGACCACCTCCCCGAGCGGGTGTGGCCCATTCTGGTGCGCCAGGTCGAGACGGCCCTGGACCACTGGCGTGAGCCGGATCGAGGCATCTGGGAGGTCCGCGGGAAGAGCCGTCACTTCACGTCTTCCAAGCTCATGTGCTGGGTGGCCGCCGACAGGGGGTCTCGCCTGGCCGAGCTGCGGGGTGACAGCGAGCGAGCCGAGCGGTGGGCGACGGCCGCCGACGAGATCCATGCCGACCTGTGCGCCAACGGCGTGGGCGAGCGGGGAGTGTTCACCCA
Source organism: Actinomycetota bacterium (assembly GCA_030776705.1). GTDB lineage: Bacteria > Actinomycetota > Acidimicrobiia > Acidimicrobiales > JALYHE01. The sequence goes on from JALYHE010000007.1 coordinate 27,378, forward strand.
GCACTACGACACCGAGGCGCTCGACGCCTCCATGCTGCTCCTACCACTGGTGCGCTTCCTGCCCGCCGACGACGAGCGCGTGCGTCGCACCGTCCTGGCCGTCGCCGAGGAGCTGACCGTGGACGGCCTGGTCCTGCGGTACCGGGTAGAGGAGACCGACGACGGGCTCTCCGGCCAGGAGGGTGCCTTCACGATCTGCTCCTTCTGGTTGGTGTCGGCGCTGGCCGAGATCGGGGAGACGGCACGGGCCCGCCAGCTGTGCGAGAAGCTGCTGAACTACGCCAGCCCCCTAGGTCTGTACGCCGAGGAGATCGACCCCCGCTCCGGGCGCCACCTCGGCAACTTCCCGCAGGCCTTCACCCACCTGGCCCTGATCAACGCCGTCATGCACGTCATCCGCGCCGACGCCGCCGGCGCCGACGTCCGGGGCCGGCGACCCTCGTACGGCTTCCGCCCGGCACGAGGGGGCCGCTGAGCCCCGTGGTCCTAGGTCCCGGGCTTGGTGGCCATCAGGAAGACGGCGGCGACCAAGAGGGCGAGGTCGACCCGCCCGACCATGAGGATCCGCTCCATCCCCTGCGCGACCGCCGGTGAGCCTGGCCCCTCGGCGGTCATCAGGGCGGCGAGTCGCTCCGACTGGGGACGGAAGAAGCCGATCCCGATGCCCAGCGACACCAGCCAGATGAGGATCCCCGCCGAGATCCACGGGTCGCCGAAGCTCCAGTTCCCGTCCAGGACGAGGAAGATGCCGAATAGGAGCAGCACCCCGGACGCCGGTGTGAACACGCGCTGGCCGACCCAGGAGAAGTCCGACATCAAGCTCGCCTTTCGCCCGGCGTCGGGGGCGCGCATGGCCCGGGCTGCGAAGATCTGCATGGTGAAGCCGCCGCCCACCCACACGATGGCGGCCATGATGTGCACGAACAGCAGGAGCTCGTAGAGGCTCACTTCCTCATCTCCTCGTCTTTTCTCGTGGGGCAATGGCATGGGCGAGACGGGTCAGCCTGGTCAGCCAGCGGAGGCGCTTGGCGCGGTCGAAGGTGGACTCGGCTGCCAGCTGGCCGATGGAGGTGGAGCGCGTCGGGTACACGTGGATCAGCTTGGAGAGGTCGGTCAGGCGGCCCTTGCGGCTGACCACGTAGGCCAGCTCGTGGATCATCTCGCCGGCGTTGGCCGCCAGCACGTGGGCCCCGAGGAGGCGGTCGCCGGGTCCTGACACGACCTTGATCCGGCCCTCGGAGTCGCCGTCGGCACGAGCCCGGTCGGAGTGGTCCATGTCCAGGCGGCGCACCTGTACCCGGTCGCCGTGGAGCTCGCGGGCCTGGGCCTCCGTGAGACCGGCATGGGCCAGCTCCGGGTCCGTGAAGGTGCACCACGGCACGAGGTCGCCGACCGTGCCCTTGCCGGGGAAGAACATGTCCCGCACCGCCCGCACCGCCTCGTGGCCGGCCGAGTGGGTGAACAGGTAACGGCCGACGACGTCGCCGCTGGCGTAGATCGACGGCACGTTGGTCCGCATGCGGCCGTCGACCTCGATCCCCCGCTTGCCGACCTTGACCCCCACGTCGTCCAGGCCGAGCCCGTCCACGTTGGGCTTGCGGCCCACGCCCACCAGCAGCTCCTCAGCCCCGAAGCGCAGCTCTCGCCCGTGCTGGTTGGCGTGGACCACCTTCTGGCCCTCTTCCACGGTCACCCGCTCCACCTCCACGTCGAACTGGAGGTCGACGCCTTCTTCCTCCAGGCGCCGGGTGAGCATGGCCACCAGCTCGGGCTCGTCCCTGGTGAGGATCCCCGAGCCCTTCTGCAGGACGGTCACCCGGACCCCGAGGCGGGTGAGGCCCTGGGCCAGCTCGATGGCTATCGGCCCTCCGCCGATGGCCACCACGCTCCGGGATGCTCTCTCCAGCTCGAACACGTTCTCGCTGGTGAGGTAGCCCGCTTCGGCCAGCCCGGCGACGGGAGGGGTGGCCGGGCGGCTGCCGGTGCAGATGAGGACGTAGCGCGTGTCCAGCACCCGACCGTCCACCTCCACGGCGCGGGGCCCCACCAGGCGGGCCGGTCCCAGGAAGACGTCGGCCCCGAGGGCCCGGAAACGATCCGGGTTGTCGTCGGTAGCGGCGATCCGGTCCTGCGTCTCCCGGATGCGCTTCCACACCAGCGACGTGTCGATCTCCAGGGGGTCCAGCGACGGC
>JALYHE010000008.1 GCA_030776705.1 Actinomycetota bacterium
GCCTTGGCCGGCGCCGCCTACCTCCTGGCTCGGCTGCCCCTGCCTCCGGAGAATCCCCAGGCCCAGACCACCATGCTCACGGACGCCAGGGGGAACACGCTGGCCTCCCTGGACTCGGGCGAGAACCGGGTGCGGGTGGGCCTCGACAAGGTCCCGAAGGTCGTGGTCGACGCCGTGCTCGCCACCGAGGACAAGAGCTTCTTCGAGCACCGCGGCGTGGACCCGGCCGGCCTGGCCCGTGCCACATGGGCCGACGTGCGTGGAAGACCGCTGCAAGGGGGTTCCACCATCACCCAGCAGTACGTGAAGAACGCCTACTTGCAGACCCGGGAGCGCACGTTCGTGCGGAAGCTGAAGGAGACGGCGCTGGCCCTCAAGGTGGAGCGCAAGTACTCCAAGGAGCAGATCCTCGAGCGCTACCTCAACGTCATCTACTTCGGGCGGGGTGCCTACGGCTTGCAGGCTGCCTCGCGCGCCTACTTCGGGAAGGACGTGACGCAGCTTCAGCTCCGAGAGGCGGCCTACCTGGCGGGCCTGATCCGCTCGCCCGAGGGCGCCGACGCCCACCGCTCGCCCGAGGCCGCCGACGCCCGGCGGGCCGGGACGCTGGCGGCCATGGAGCGCGGCGGACTCATCGGCGCCGACGAGCGCACCGCCGCCGAGACAGCGCCCGTGAGCGCCTACGTGGTGCCCAAGCGTCCGGGGGAGACGACCTTCGCCCAGGCCGACAAGGGCACGCAGTACTTCGTTGAGTACGTGCGCCAGCAGCTCCTGGACGAGTACGGGCCGGCCGCCGTCTACGAGGGCGGCCTGCGCGTGAAGACGACGCTCGACTTGGAGATGCAGACCCATGCCTACAACGCCGTGTACGCAGGCTTCCTCAACCGCCCCGACGACCCGGCCGGCGCCCTGGTGGCCATCGACGACAACGGCTACGTGAAGGCCATGGTCGGCGGGAAGAACTGGGACGCGCCCCAACCCCACGCCAAGGTGAACCTGGCCCTGGGCAAGCAGGGTGGGGGTACCGGCCGTCAACCCGGCTCCGCCTTCAAGCCCTTCGTCCTGGCCGAGGCGGTCCGCCAGGGCTACACCGTCGAGTCCTCCTTCTCGGGCCCCGCCAAGGTGGTCTTCCCCAAGGCCGACCAGGGTCGTGACTACACGGTCGAGAACTACGAGAACGAGGACTTCGGGGCGTCGGTGAACCTCATCGACGCCACCCGCAACTCGGTCAACACGGTCTACGCCCAGCTGATCGAAGCCATCGGGCCGGACAGGGTGGCCAAGCTGGCCCACGAGGCAGGGATCCCCACCTCCACCGCCCTCGTGCCCAACATCTCGCTCACCCTGGGGACGTCGGAGGTGTCGGTGCTCGACCTCACCGGCGCCTTCACCACCTTCGCCAACCGGGGCCAGCACGTGCCCCCCACCGCCATCCTCGAGGTCTCCAGCGCCGACGGGAGGATCCTGCGGCGCACCCTTCCCCGGGCCCGGACCCGCGTGCTCGACCGCCAGCAGGCCGACGTCGTCAACTTCTGCCTCCAGCAGGTGGTGCAGCGGGGGTCGGGGACGGGGGCCCAGTTCGGCCGCCCCCTGGCCGGCAAGACCGGCACCACACAGGACTTCGGCGACGCCTGGTTCGTGGGGTACACGCCCAAGCTGACGGCGGGAGTGTGGATGGGCTACCCCGAAGGCAACGCCCGCAAGCTGGTCAACGTGCGAGGACGGAGCGTCAACGGAGGATCGTTCCCCGCCACCATCTTCAAGCGCTTCATGGAAGCGGCCACCAAGAGGATGGACACCGGCTCGTTCCCGGCCGTCACGTCCTTCCCGGGCCGGGTGGTCAAGGGCGCGGGCAAGGCCCAGTTCTCGACCACCACCTCGACCTCGACGCCGCCATCGACGTCGACAACTCGGGTGGCGCCTCCTCCCACCGGGCCCGCTCCCGTGCGCCGGCCGGTCCCGGTGCCGAGACCGGCGCCGCCCCCCCCTCAGCCCGTCCCGCAACAGCCGCCCCCGACACCCCCGCGCTGATCCGCCGCCCTGGCTTGCCCGCCCCGCCGGCGTGGCTCAAACTGGCCTTTACCGCCGGCAGCCACCGGGCGCTGGACGGAAGGGAGGCACCCATGCCCCAGCTCATGACCGTGCCCGCGGTCCGGGCCAGGAAGGCCAGCCCGACCGGAGGCGGGGCCCCGGCCGGTGACCCGCTGGTGATGGTCACGGCCTACGACGCCCCGAGCGCACGCATCGCCGACGAGGCCGGCGTCGACATGGTGCTCGTGGGTGACTCGGTGGCCACGGTGGTCCTGGGCCTCGACGACACCCTCCACGTCACCGTGGACGACATGGTCCACCACACCTCCGCCGTGGCCCGGGCGCGGCCCCGAGCCCTGGTGGTGGCCGACCTGCCCTGGCTCAGCTACCACCTGAGCGCCGCCGACACCGTCGCCAACGCCGGCCGGCTGGTGCGGGCAGGAGCCAAGGCCGTCAAGCTCGAGGGAGGTGCCAAGCGCGTGCCCATGGTCTCGGCCCTGGTGGACGCCGAGGTGGCGGTGATGGGCCACGTGGGGCTGACGCCCCAGTCCGTGAACCTCATGGGCGGCTACCGCGTGCAGGCACAGGACGCGGCCGCGGCCGAGGCCGTGCTCGACGACGCGGTGGCGCTGGCCGAGGCCGGCTGCTTCGCCATCGTGGTCGAGGGCGTCCCCGACACCGTGGCCCGCATGGTCACCGAGGCCGTGCCCGTGCCCACCATCGGCATCGGCGCCGGCCCGTGGTGCGACGGCCAGGTGCTCGTCCTCCACGACCTGCTCGGACTCGACGCCGGGATCGCCCCCCGTTTCGTGCGACGCTACGCCGACCTCCACGCCGGCGCCGTGGCGGCGGTGTCCGCCTTCGCTGCCGACGTGCGGGCCCGACGCTTCCCCTCCGACGAGGAGACCTACCATCTGAGCG
>JALYHE010000009.1 GCA_030776705.1 Actinomycetota bacterium
CCGGGTTGAGCAGAGCATGGCGGATGGAGGCGTCGGGGTCCTCCAGGGCCGGCAGGGCCTCCGGCGGGTACACCACCCGTGAGCCGGTGGGCAGGCGCTCCAGGTGGTACTGCTCGCCGTGCCAGAAGAGGGTGGGGGGCGTGGACCGGTCGACATCCAGGACGAAGCCGGGGCGGGACGAGCGACGGGGCATCAGCGCATCCTCCTCGGGTCGCGCAGGTCGAAGGCGATCTTGACCGCGCCCCGCCGCCCGGCGTGGGCGGCGTGGTCGATGGCCTCTCGGTAGCGGTCCAGCGGGTACAGGGCCGAGAGCAGCCGGCCCAGGTCGGCCGCCTCCACCAGGTCGAAGGCGGTGGGGAAGGTCTGGTGGCGGTAGGCGTACGAGCCCACCAGCCGCACCTCGCGCTGCCAGAGAGGGGCGAGGTCGACGGTCACCGGGCCCGGCATGCCCACCAGAACGACGTTGCCCCTCGGCCGCACCACGGACAGGGCGTCCTCCAGCGAGGCCTGGCTGCCCACGCAGTCGAACACCACGTCGGCCCCACCGGTGAGCTGGCGGCCCGTGGCCAGCGAGGCGGTGTGCCGGCGCACGGCGCGGCGGACCTCGTCGGGGGCCACCACCACGTCGGCCCCGAGCTGGCGGGCCAGCCGGCGCTGCTCGGGGTGCTTGGCAGAGGCGATGACGGTTCCGGGCAGGACCAGCCGGCGCAGGGCGGCGACGGTGCACAGGCCCAGGGTGCCGGCCCCGAGCACCACCACCGACGCACCCCCGCCCACCTCCGCCGACTGGACGGCGTGGACGGCGCAGGCGGTGGGCTCGACCAGCACCGCCGACTCGTCGGTCATCTGCTCGGGCACGGCGTGGAGCTGGCTGTCGTGGGCGACCAGCGACTCCGACCAGCCCCCACCGGTGTCGGCGCAGTAGCCGGTCTGCAGGCCCGGCTCCAGGGCGCCGAAGGCGATGCGCTCGCAGTTGCCGTTGGCCCCGGCCGCGCAGGAGGCACACGGTGGGTCGACACCCCGCGCTGCGCAGGCCAGGACCGGCTCGATCACTACCCGGCTGCCGTCGGAGAGCTCGCCCACCACCTCGTGGCCGGGGACGAAGGGGAAGCTCACGATGGGCTCGAAGTAGCGGCTGCTGCGGCCGTCGACGGTGGCCAGGTCGGAGCCGCAGATCCCGGACAGGCGGGGCCGGACCCGGTGCCAGCCGGCGCCGGGTAGGGCAGGCTCCTCCATTTCGGTGAGGCGGAGGGGCCCGACCCGGGAGCCGCCGCCGGCGGCCACCGTGGAAGCGAGCCGGGCCGCCGCGAAGCGGGGGAGCGAGCGCTCGAACAGCAGGGTCCTCACCGCTCGGCAAGCTCCCGGGCCGAGCGCAGGAGGGGGCCGATGGGCAGCAGCGGACGGGGCCCGCCCGGGGCACGCGCCCACTGCTCCACGTGCCAGCCCCGCTTGCGGGCGATGGTGGCCAGCTTGGCCTCCGGGTTCACGGCCACGGGGAAGCCGACCGCCTCGAGCATGGGCAGGTCCGACGCCGAGTCGGCGTAGGCGATCGACTCGTCGAGGCGCAGGCCCTCGGCCTCGGCGTAGGCGGCCATGGTGAGGGCCCGGGCCTCGCCGGTAGGAGGCGCCGACAGCAGCTCCCCGGTGAGGCGGCCCTCGCCGTCCCGTTCGAGGGTGGCGCAGACGATGTCGTCGAAGAGGGGTCGCAGGGGTTCGACGACGAAGTCCAGCGACCCGGTGATGAGCACGGTGCGGTGGCCCATGGCCCGGTGCTCGCGGACCCGCCGGACCCCGGCCGGGAAGGACTTGGTCAAGATGAGCTGGGAGAACAGCTCCCAGGCGTCCTGTGCCACACGGTCGGCGGGGGCGTCCTCGTAGCGCCGGTAGAAGTAGCGCAGGAAGTCGCCCCGGTCCCGGCGGTCGAGGGCCAGCAGGCCGGGCGCCTCGCGGAGGGTGCGGAGGGTGAAGCGGACCCGCTCGTCGGCAGGAAGGTGACGCGTGGCGAGCCAGGCGTACGACTCCACCACGTTGGAGGCGATCAGGGTGTTCTCCAGGTCGAAGGCGGCCAGGTGCCGGTCCCTCGAGAGCAGGGCCCGTCTTCCCCGCTCGGCCCGGGTCGCTCCGGTCCGGCCGCCCGGTGTGGTGCGCACCCGGGCCCCGGCCACGACGGCGGGCAGGTGAACGTCCTGGACGTAGTGGCGCCAGTCGATCACGGCCGGGTCGAAACAGAAGGCGGCCCGGTCGGCCCCGTCGAGGCCATCCCACAGCGCCATCAGGCGGTCGACGGAGAAGACGGCTTCCACCTCGGTATAGGCGCCGTACAGCTGCACGTAGTCGAGGGCCCGCTCGGCCTGAGCCCGGCGGGCCTCGAGCCGGCCGGGCAGCTCGGCAGGCCGGCCCCGGATGGGCAGGGCGGTGATAGCGCGCTCGGCGGTGGACAGCGCCCGGGTGGCCCGCTGGAGCTGGCGCTGGACCCGCCCCCGCCCGGGGAAGGACCACTCCGGGACCATGATGGGCTGGCCCTCGGCGTCGTAGAGAGGGTGGTCCTCGAACCACTCCTGGACCAGGGCCTGAAGGCGCCCGTAGTGCAGCGGGTTCATGGCGCCGGAGGCGACCTGGACCACGTCGGGCCCGGCTGGGGCCGGGCCTCGTGCGGCCACGGCGATGATGGCGGCCGCCACCAGGTCGGCGGGGATGACGTCGACCACACCCTCGGGGATCCCCGGGAACTCCTTCAGCAGGCCCCGCCCGTAGGAGATGATCACGGGCTCGGCCATCCGGAAGCCCCGGATCCACCCCGGGCGGGGCTCGCTCAGGGTCGACTCGATGATGGACGGCCGAACGATGCTGACGGGGACGTCGCCTCGTGACTCGAGCAGGGCCCGCTCGGCCAGGGCCTTGGTGTACGCGTAGACGTCGGGCCAGCCCAGGCTTCGGGCCCGGGCCCGTCCCGCCTCCACCATGCGTTCGGCGACCCAGTCCTGGCGCAGCCGCTCCAGCTTCTCGGCCAGCAGGGGGGAGCCGGCCGCGCCCAGCTCGGCGCGGGCCCGCTTGGCCAGACGGGCCAGGTGCTCGGGCCGCCGGCTCTCGGCGTCGGCGTCGGCTCGGGACCGGCGGGCGGCGTCCACCTCGCCTCTCCAGTCGACCTCGGTGGAGAAGGGCGTCTCGCTGAGGAGGGCCTCGGGGGAGGGGCCCCTGCGGGAGCCGGCCACGTAGGCGGTGGACACGGCAACGAGGTGGGCCTTTGACCCGGTGGCGGCCAGGGCCTCGGCCACCCGGGCCGGGCCGAGGAGGTTGACCTCGACGGCGGTGTCGAGCGGGGAGTCGAAGCTCACCGCGGCGGCGGAGTGGACCACCACGTCGCAGCCCGACAGGGCGGCCCGGCCAGCGTCGTCCAGGCCCAGCGCCTCGACGGCCACGTCGCCGGCCACGACGGTGAGGCGCCGTTCGACCTCGGCGTCGAAGCGCTCGCCCCACTCCTCCCGCAGCCGGTCGAAGCAGTCGTTGCGCAGCACCTCCCGCCCCACCCTCTCGGCGGCCGAGGCCCGCCGGCCGGGGCGCACGACCGCCACCACCTGGCAGCCGGGGACGGATCGCAGCAGCCGCTCGACCAGGGCCGTGCCGAGGAAGCCGGTCACGCCGGTGACGGCGATGCGCCTGCCGTCCAGGGCGTCGCTGATCATCTGCCCTCGGTCGTCATGGGGCATCCTGTCTACCATCTGGTAGATGGGCGCCGCGCCGACCCCCGAGCGGATACTGGGCGCCGCCATCTCGTCGTTCGGGACACGTGGCTACGAGGCCACGTCGCTTGACGCCCTGGCCGCGGGGCTGGGCCTGCGGAAGCAGACCATCCTGTACTGGTTCCCGAGCAAGGAGGCGCTGCTGGCCGCGGCCGTGGACCGCACCGGCGCCGAGCTGGCCGGCGCCTTGGAGCGGGCCCTGGCCCGGGCCGGCGAGGGATGGCCCCGGGTGGAGGCGGTGGTGCGCTCGGTGTTCCGGCTCTCGGTGCGCCGCCCCGAGCTGCTGGGCGTGGTCCGCGAGGTGAGCCGGCTGGGCCCGCCGGCCTCCGGCCGCCTGCTGGACGCCCTCGAGCCTCTAATGGAGCGGGCCACCGACTTCCTACGGGCCGAGATGGCGGCCGGGCGCATGGGCGAGCGCGACCCCAGGCTGGTGCTGCTGGCCGCCTACTCGGCCGTGCTGGGCATGGCCACCGAGGTGGAGGTGCTGCGCGCCCTCGGCCTCGAGCCCACGGCGCGGGAGCTGGTGCGGCGACGGGATGAGCTGCTCGCCTTCCTGCGCTCGGCGCTGGGCGCCGACGGTCAGGACCGGCGCCGCTGAGGAGGGGTGTAGCGCTTGTTCGGGCGGGGCCCCGCCGCGGGTCGGGCCCGTTCGGGCCGGGTCCGGCGCGACGGCCGGGTCGGCTTGTCGCCGCCTTCCTCCGCTTCTCGGCCCCCCCGCTCGCCCGCGGTCTGCTGCCTCTGGAGGGCACGGGCCTTGGACCCCCGGAAGAACAGCCAACCGGCCAGCACAACGTACGGAAGCCCCAGGATGAAGGCGGCCCCCCACGGCCCGTAGCCCAGGACCACTGCGGCGAGGCCGGTGAGCACCCGGCTGCCGCTTCGGGCGGCCAGGGCCAGGAGTCCGGCCAGGGCCAGGCCGATGGCGGCCAGCACCGCAGCCCGGCCCGTGAAGCCGAACAGGACCAGGAGCGCCACCCACGTGGCCGCGGCCAGCGCCGAGGCCCACAGGGAGACGCGCCGCTCCCGCTCGTCGAGGCGGATCACGGGCCGCCCGAGGGGGTCACGAGGCCAAAGCTAGCCCCGGCACGGGCGCGCGAGGCTGGCCCGGATGGACGAGCACGGCTATCTGTACGACCTCCTGCGCAAGTTCGGGCTGACCGACTTCCAGGCCAGCACCGGCGAGTTCCTGCTGGTGCGGCCGCTCAAGCTGGCCCTGTTCGTGGTGAGTGGCATCGTGGTCTCCCGCATCGCCACCCGTGCCGCTCGCCGCTTCGCCCGCACGCTGCACGCCCGCTCCCTGCTGCGGGCCACCTCTCCCCGCTCTCAGCAACGGGCCGCGACCATCGGCGACGTGCTGTCCAACGTGGCGGCGGCGGTGGTGTGGGCCGTGGTGGCCCTCCTCGTGCTGGGCGAGGTGGGGGTGAACCTGGCCCCGCTGGTGGCCGGGGCCGGCATCGTGGGGGTGGCCCTGGGCTTCGGGGCCCAGAGCCTGGTCAGGGACTTCCTCTCCGGGCTGTTCATCATCCTCGAGGACCAGTACGGGGTGGGCGACGTGATCACCGTGAAGGAGGCGACGGGGACGGTGGAGGACGTGAGCCTGAGGGTGACCCGGCTGCGGGCCGACGACGGGACCGTGTGGCACGTCCCCAACGGCGAGGTCAGGGTCGTGGGCAACGCCTCCATGGAGTGGTCGCGTGCCCTGGTCGACGTGCTGGTCTCCTACGACGACGACGTGTCGGCCGTGGGCCGCTACGTGGCCGAGGTGACCCGGGAGCTCGCCGAGGACCCGGCCTGGGAGGACGTGGTACTGGAGCCGCCCGAGGTTTGGGGCGTGCAGTCCATGAGCGCCGACGGCCTCACGGTCCGGGTGGTGGTGAAGACGGCGCCGGGCCAGCAGGACGCCGTGGCCCGTGACCTGCGGCGGCGCATCAGCGAGCGCCTGCGCCGGGAGGGGGTCTGGGGGCCGGGCCAGGGCGCCATGGTGAGCGCCGGCTCCCTGGACGCCGGCACCCGATCGCCACCACCCGACCTGTCGTTCTCGTAGGTCCTCGTAGGGAGGGGCCGGGTCAGGCGCCGGTGGCGGCCCGGCCGGCCTCGCAGAAGGGCAGGAAGTCGCATCGGGAGCACCACGGGCCGGGGCGGGCGTGGAAGTCGCGCTCGGCCACGCCCGCCAGCCACCGCTCCAGGGCGGCCCGCACCGCGGCGACGCTCCGGTTGTCCCAAGTCCGGCTGTCCAGCTCGGGAGGGCGCCCGGGGCGCAGGTAGCAGTTGTTGGTGCGGAGCCTCTGGGGCGGCGTGCCCCAGCTCTCCACCGCGGCCAGGGCGTAGAGGTCGAGCTGCACGCTCCCGCCGGCGTCGCCGGGCTCGGGGCGCCGCCCCGTCTTGAAGTCGACCACCTCGGTGTACCCGCCACGCTCGTACACGGCGTCGACCCGTCCCCTCACCAGGCGGCCGTCGACGGCCACCTCGAAGGGCGCCTCCACGGCCACGGGCCGGATCCCGGCGTAGGGGCCGGCCAGGAAGGAGGCCCGCAAGGCCTCGGGGAGGGGCACCCCCGAAGGCTCCGGCCCTCCCTCGCCGGGGTCACGTCCGGAGACGTCGGCGTCGGCGGGATCGACCACCGGCGCCTGGTGCTCGGAGCGGTCCTCGATCCAGCGGTGCACCTCCACGCCCAGCTCCGCTGCTCTCGACGGGGGCCTGGGGAGGGGCCGCACCGCCGACCAGTGGTACTGGAGGGGGCAGCGGG
>JALYHE010000010.1 GCA_030776705.1 Actinomycetota bacterium
CCCAGGGCGTGGCCCAGCTCGTGGGTGACGACCTGGCGCCGGCGACCGGGGTCGAGGCGGCAATCGGAGCAGACCCGCACCCGGGCGCCCCGGACGTGCTCGCCCTGACGGTGCTGGTCGGTGATCCCGTGGAAGTGCAGCTTCCCCAAGCCCCCGAGCCGTCGGGAGCTGGCCTCACACACCTGGATCCGCCCGTAGTCCGGCTCGCAGCGGCCCTCCCCGGCGCGCCAGCCGATCCGGAAGCCGGCGCCGGCCTCGTTCCACCGCTCCACGGCCCAGCGGGTGGCCTGCTGCCATTCCGGGTCACCGGTGAGGTCGACAACCACCGGTGACCGCTGCCCGCTACGCCAGTGGCCGAAGGCGGGGCCGGCCTCGACGGACGGCACCAGAAGGTCGCTCACCACCACGGCGAGGGCGAAAGCGAAGATCAAGGCGTTGACGGCCCGGCACGAGCAGTAGAGCCGGGCGCGGGGGCCGAAGAGGGCGACGTCCTCCGGGGTCGGGCGGATGAGGTCGGTGACGTCTCGCATGTGGGGTGCTCGGGGCCGGCGCCGGCCGCACAGCAGGTGGTGACGGGGCTCGGAGGAAGGGTAGCCGGAGGGCGGAGCCCTCTTTCCGGACGACGAGGCCCCCAAGCCGGCCGTGTGATAAGGGTTTGAGCCCCGCGAGGCGCTGTTGGCGCCGAGCACAGGCCCGACGCCGGGCGGCAAGGAGGGTCGAAGATGGTCCAGCAGGCAAGCAAGAACGCCCTGGGGAACGGGGGTGGGCGCAAGGCGCGGCCCGACAAGGGGCATGCCAAGAACGGCAAGGCCCGCTTCGACCACGTGTACAACCAGCCCGATCCCAGGCCCTACTTCCAGACGCTCGAGCGGGTGGGATACGAGATCCCCGCTCACGGCCAGGCCGTCTTCTCGCTGCTGGCCGACAGGCTCCGGGCCGAGAGGGGACGCCCCGACCTCACGGTGCTCGACCTGTGCTGCTCGTATGGGGTGAACGGAGCCCTGCTCAACCACGAGGTCACGCTCGACCTTCTCTACGAGCGGTACCGGTCGCCGGAGCTGGCGGCCCTGTCGAGCCGAGAGCTGGCGGCCTCCGACGCCGCCTTCTACGCCGGCTGCAGGCGTGAGTCACCGGCCCGGGTGGTGGGGATCGACACGGCCAGTCGGGCCGTCGGCTACGCCTTGCGGGCCGGGCTCCTGGACGAAGGCAGCGACGAGAACCTCGAGTTCGCCGAGCCGAGCGCGGCGCTGAGCCGGCAGCTGGCCCAAGTGGACCTCATCACCGTCACCGGCGGGATCGGTTACATCTCCGAGCGGACCTTTGCCCGAGTCCTCGACGCTGCGACGGGGGCACCATGGGTGGCTTCGTTCGCCTTGAGGTGGGTGGCCTACGAGCCGATCAGCGCGGTCCTTGCCAAGTACGGGCTGGTGACCGAGACGCTGGCCACCCGAACCTTCCCCCAGCGGCGGTTCGCCGACGACGGGGAGCGGTCGTACGTGCTGAGCGAGCTCAGGCGCATGGGGATCGACCCCACTGACAAGGAGGAGGAGGGCCGTTACCACGCCAACTTCTACCTGTCGCGGCCGGCCCCCCAGGTCCGTGCCGCACCCCTGGAGGAGCTCACCGCCGCAGCGGTGTGACGCCCCGCCCTCAGCCGTTGGCGTCGCCGTCCCGGCGGACGACGATGGCGCCGGTGGGGCAGGCCTCGGCGGCGGCCAAGACGGCGTCCTCCGGGTCGCCCCGGGGATCCGCCACGACGGCGATGCCGGCGCCGTCCAGCTCGAAGACCGAGGGGGCGGCGTTGACGCACGTCCGTGAGCCGATGCACCTGGCCCGATCGACGTGGACCTCGAGGGGCACGGGAGAAGGGTAGCCCCCCGGACGGCCGGTCCCCCACCGTCCGCCAACGGGGCCTCCTCGGCCCACCTGTGGTGGGAGCTCACCACGAGCGAGCCGCTGGTGGAGGTGGCCGCCGTCCTCGAAGTGCGGACCCTCCCCCAGGTCGCGAGCCTCTACTTCTGGGCTCTCCAGGCCTCGTTCCACGACGGCGCCGTGAGCCACGGCGCCGCTCACCTCGGGTTGCAGTGGAGCCCCGACGACGCTCCGGGCCGGTCCGTCAACTGGGGCGGCTACGACCCCGGTGGGGTGGTGCTGGAGGGGTCCGCCTCCGGACTCCCGAGCCGGACGGGCAACCCGAACACCCGTGACTACCCGTGGGAGGATCTACGGGCCTACCGCCTGCGGATCCACCGCTCACCCGAGCGTTCCGGCGCCTGGCGGGGCGAGGTCGTGGACCTCGCCGCCGGGAAGGCCACGGTCGTGCGGGACCTGTTCGTCCCCGCGCCGTACCTGTCCGACGTCGTCTCGTGGTCGGAGGTCTTCGCCGACTGCGACGCCCCGCCGGTGGCGGTGCGCTGGAGCCGGCTGGTGGCCCTCACCGCCCAAGGGAGCCGGGTTCGGGCGGAGGCCGTCACCGTCGGGTACCAGTCCCGGGAGGCGGGCGGCTGTGACAACACCACGGCCGTGGTTGACGGCTCCGGTGTGCTCCAGCTGACGAACACCCGGCGCACCACCCAAGCCGGGGCTCGCCTGCGAGTCGGTTGAGTCGGCCTTCCTTCAGCGGCGTCCTAGCCGCGCCGCCGGAGCTGCTGCATGCGCTCCGACCACTCAGAGGTGCCCACCTCGGTGGTGGCGAGGGCCGGGGCCCCTGCTCCGGTCTCTCCGCCTGTGGCGGCCGGTGCCTCCACGGGCTGTCCCTCCGGGCCCAACTGGCCCGAGCGCATGGCGCTCTGGCGTTCCAGCTCGGAGTTGAGCTCCCCCCCGATCACCACGGCCAAGGCCGACAGGTAGAGCCACAGGAGGAGCACCACCACCCCGGCGAACGAGCCGTAGGTCTTGGCGTACGAGCCGAAGCTGGAGACGTAGAAGGAGAACCCGAGCGAGGAGAGCAGCCAGATGGCGGCTCCCACCACGCCACCGGGGCTCAGCCAGCTCCACCTGGGTGTCTCCCGGTTGGGACCCAGGTAGTAGAAGCTGGCGAACAGCACGATGAGGGCGCCGACGGCCAGTACCCAGCGCAGCAGGGTCCAGACCACCACGAACGCCCCTCCGAGCGGCAGGTTGTCCCGCAACGTCTCCCCCAGCGGCTGGCCGAAGACCACGAGCACCGTGGCGATGCCGCCCAGGACGGCGGCGACGACCAGCAGCAAGAAGGCGGTGCCCCGCTTCTTGGCGAACTTGCGCTCCCGCTCCTGGGGGATGTCGTAGGCCACGTCCATCCCGCTCTGGAG
>JALYHE010000011.1 GCA_030776705.1 Actinomycetota bacterium
TCCACCACCACCGCGGGCTCCTGGTTGGGTCCCGTGGTCGCCAGGTCGGGGGGCGGCGGGGGCGGCTCTCGGCCGTCGACGCGCGCCCTCGCCCGGGCCATGGCGTAGCGGCCCTCGGCCAGCACCCGTCGCACCCGCTCGGCCTGGGCCACCGAGCGCACCTGCTCCAGGGCCGACTCCGCGGCCCGGTAGCGGCTCACGGCGGCGTCGTAGTCGCTCCGTGCCTCCGGGTGCAGCGTCACTTGGGGCTCGAGGCTGACTACGTCGTCGGCCAGGACCGACAGCTCGGGGCGCAGGCTGTCCCGGGCGTCGGCCACCTCGCGATCCTGCTTCCGCCGGCGCCAGATGAGGAAGCCCCCACCCCCGACGGCCGCAACCAGCAGTAGAGGCAACAGCAGGCCGGCCCCGTCGCCCGAGCGTTCCGACCCGTCCTCGAGCACTTCCGGCCGCTGCCCTTGGCCGCCTCCGCCTCCGCTCTCGTCCACCCGCTCGACGAACTCGAGCAGCACGGCCGCCGGCCCCTCGTCGCGCCGTTGCTGGAAGGACGCCGTCGCCAGCGACCCGGCCACCCCGCTGGGCAAGGCGTTGCTCGCGGCCCGGAACCGACCGCCCGCCAACACCGCGTAGGTGCCCCGCAGGCGGGTGGCCTGCCCCAGGGACACGGCCAGTCGGTCGGGGTCACCGCCGGCCTCGGCGACGGCGGCGTCGGGAAGGACGGCTACGAAGACTGGCTGGTCACCCCGGCGGATCCGATCACGGAGGCGTTGGGCGTCACCGGCCGACATTTCGCGAGCTTCGGGGTCCACGTACACCGGGTCACGGCGCAGCGCCTCTGCAGCCCGGTCGAGCACGGGGCCGGCTCGGGCGGGACCGGCACCGGCGAGCGCCACGCCGACTACGGCGACCACCGCGACGACGGCGACGAAGAACCTTCGCACGGTCATCGACCCCCAGACTGTCCTGACGGGCCCGTCACGCCGGCAACCCGCGCCAGTCGGGGTCGAGCTGGCGCAGGAACTGCGCGCAGCGCTCCTCCTCGCCCGTCTCCCCTATCGCCGCAGCCGACCGGCGGAGCCCGTCCAGGGACCGCAGGAAGCCGCGATTGGGCTCGTGAGACCAGCGCACGTAGCCGGACCCCCGCCAGCCGGCCTGGCGCAAGGCGTCGAGGCCGCGGTGGTAGCCGACCCGGAAGCAGGCGTAGGCCTCGACGTCGTCCCGCGCCAGCTCACCCAGGTCCGCCCACCCCTCCAGGTAGGTGGGGAACGTGGCCACCACAGCGGCGACGGCGTCCCGGCGACGGTCGGGCGGCTCGGCCAGCGCCGTGCTCAGACGGTCGCGGGCCTCGGAGGGTGGAGAGGGCAGGACCGTCTCCGGCAGGCCGGAGGACAGGTTCACCGGCGACTCGGTCATCGGCTCGATCGTAGGCTCGCCGTCGAATGGGCCATGCACCGGACTGTCGTTTCTGCGGCATCGTGGCCGGGCAGCTGGCCGCCCACACCGTGCTCGACGAGCCCGATGCGGTGGCCTTCCTGGACTCCCGGCCCATCTTCCCTGGTCATGTGCTGGTGGTGCCGCGGCGTCACCACGTCACCCTCACCGACCTTCCCGGCCCTGAAGTGCAACCGCTGTTCCTGGCTGTCAAGCGGCTGGCCGCGGCCGTGCCTGACGCCATGGAGGCGCACGGCACGTTCGTGGCCTTGAACAACACGGTGAGCCAGAGCGTGGCCCACCTGCACGTGCACGTGGTCCCCCGACGCTTCAAGGACGGCCTGCGCGGCTTCTTCTGGCCCCGCCAGCGGTACGACAGCGAAGAGCACGAAGCGGCGGTGGCGGCCCGCATCCGCACCGCCGTTCAGGTGGCCCGCTGAGCGGCGCCCACCGCCCACCACCGCTCGTGCCATGAATCACGAGCGGCCCACCTGGGTATAACAGGCTCACATGAGGACGACGAACAAAGCCCTCATGTCCGTTCTGGCGGTGCTGTTGTTCTTCGGCTCGGCGGGTGGCGCCGGTGCGTCGCTGCGGCTGCTGGGCCCGTCACCGCAGCAGGCCCGGCCCTCGTCGCCGCCGCCGCAGCAGTCCGCCAGCGGCCGTCGTATCACCTACTCCGTCTCGCAGCAGCGTGTGTCTCTGTTCGAGGCCGACGGGCGGCCGGTCCGCTCGTACGCCGTCTCGGGTAGGCGGGGCTTTCCCCCGGCCGGCACCTACCACGTGTTCTCGAAGTCCCGGGTGAGCAGCTCGGGCTCCCTGCGCCTCGACTACATGGTGCGCTTCGTGCCGGGCAAGAAGGCCACCGGCTTCCACGCCATCCCCGTGCGGCCGGACGGGACGCCCATCCAGAGCGAGGCCGAGCTCGGCCAGTACCGCAGCGCGGGCTGCGTCCGCCAGCGGCCGTCCGACGCCGCCTTCCTGTACGACTGGGCGCCCATCGGCACCACGGTGGTCGTCACCGGCTAGCGCGTCATCCGAGGCGCAGGAGGTGGTGGTCGCGCTTGCCCTTGCGCAGCACGACGTAGCGGCCGTGGAGCAGATCCGGTGACCCGAGGCGGCGACCGGGGTCGGTCTCCCTCCTGTTGTTGACGTAGGCCCCACCCTGCTCGATGGTGGTGCGCGCCGCCGACCTCGAGGGGGCCAGGCCCGAGCGGACCAGCGCGTCCACCAGCTCGAGGCCTCGGCCGTCGATCTCCGCAGGTGCCAAGGTGGTGGACGGCGCCTCGGCGAAGACGTCGAGGAGCGTGGTCTCGTCCAGGGCGGCGATCTCCTCGCTGAACAGCGCGCTGGCCGCCCGCTCGGCCCGGCTGGCCTCGGCCTCGCCGTGCACCAGGGCGGTCACCTCCCAGGCGAGGGTCCTTTGGGCCTCGCGTCGCTGGGGCCAGGCCGCGGTGGCCGCCTCGAGCTCCTCGATGCTGTTCCTCTTGAGCCATGTGAAGAACCGCAGGTACTGGCCCACCACGGCGTCCTCGGTCCGCACGAACGCCTGGTAGAGCTGGTAGGGGCTGGTGCGGGCCGGATCGAGCCAGATGTTGCCGGACTCCGTCTTGCCGAACTTAGTGCCGTCGGCCTTCACCACCAGAGGGGTCGTGAACCCGAAGGCCTGAGCCCCACGGGCGCGCCGGATGAGGTCCACGCCCATGACGATGTTGCCCCACTGGTCGCTGCCCCCCACTTGGAGCCGGCAACCGTGGGTGTCGTACAGGTGGAGAAAGTCGTAAGCCTGGAGGAGCATGTAGCTGAACTCGGTGTAGGAGATGGTCTTCTCCGCCTGCTCGAGGCGTGCCCTCACGGACTCCTTGGCCATCATGGTGCTGACGCTGAAGTGCTTGCCGACGTTCCGGAGGAAACTCAGCAGCCCCAGCTCCCACAGCCATTCGCCGTTGTCGAGCAGCAGGGCGCCGGCGCCGAAGTCCAGGAACCGCTCGAGCTGCGGCCGGATGCCCGCCAGATTGGCCTCCAGCTCCTCGGCGGTCAGCAACGGTCTCTCCTCCGACTTGCCGCCCGGGTCGCCGATGGACCCGGTGCCTCCCCCGGCCAGGGCGATGGGGCGGTGACCGCCCTCCTGGAGCCGTCGGAGGGTGCAGAGCTGTAGGAGGTTGCCGACCCCGAGGCTGCTGGAGGTCGGGTCGAAGCCGACGTAGACGGTGAGCCGGTCGTGGTCAAGCGACCGGGCCAGCTCCACGTCGGTGACCTGGTGCACCAGCCCTCGCCAGTACAGCTCGTCGAACAGACCCTGCACGCACACGAGCCTGCCACGGTGGCGCTGCCCAGGCGTAGCATCCGCGAGTGCTGGAGCGCACCATCCGGCCGGGGCGCCCGGTGAGCCTTCCACCTCGCCACTCCATCGCCGGCATCTGAGAGTCAGACCGTCGTCATCACCACGTGGTGGGGCACGCCGGCGAAGACGAAGCCCTCTCCGACCACTTGCCATCCCAGCCGCTGGTAGAAACCCAGCACGCTGTCCCGGCCGTTGGCCCAGAGCACCTCCGCCCCTCGGGGCCGTAGCCGCTCGGCACCCTCCTCGAGGAGGAGGCGGCCGAGGCCGTTGCGTTGGAGCTGAGGCTCCACTGCCATCCCCCTGACCTGCACGGCCCGGGCCCCGGGGCGGTGCGGGGCGGGGCGGGGCGAGAAGCTGGCCACGGCCACCAGCGCTCCCTGGTCGTCCACTACGCCCAGGTGCATGGCGCCGGGCAGGTGGTCCTCGGCGAAGTCCACCTCGGCGTCGGACCGCCCCTCCCGCAGCAATCGCCGGCGCAGGTCGTAGGTCGATTCGGCATCGATCTCCACCACACGCACGGTCTCGCTCCGGTACTCGCCCTCGGGCCAGCTACCTTGCCACCATGCCAGGGGGCCGCAGCGAGGTTCTGGTCGTGGGGGCCGGCGTGGCCGGCCTGTCCACGGCGCTGGCCCTGTCCCGGCAGGGCCGCGACGTCACGGTGATCGAGCGGGACACAACGACCGTTCCCGACTCGCCCGATGCCGCCTTCGAGCAGTGGGAGCGCAGAGGAGCCCCCCAGGTCCACCACTCGCATGCCTTCCTCGCCCGGCTGCGCAACCTGCTCAGGGACCGGGCTCCCGAGGTGCTGGCCCACCTGCTGGCCGCCGGCGCCACCGAGATCCGCTTCGCCGACAACCCTCCCCCGACCCTGGTCGACCGGGACCCCAGACCCGGTGACGAGGACCTGGTGGCCCTGGCCTGTCGGCGCACCACCTTCGAGTGGGTCCTGCGTCGCCACGCCCTGGCCGCCGGAGGGGTGAGGCTGGTCGAGGGTGCCGTCGACCGCCTGGTGACCGACGGCCAGACGGCGCCCGGCGTCCCCCACGTCACCGGTGTGGGTCTGGCCGGCGGCGGAGAGATCCGTGGTGACGTCGTGGTGGACGCGTCGGGGGTCCGCTCCCGCCTGCCGGCGTGGTTGGCAGCCATCGGGGCGGGGCCCGTCTCCGAGCGCGAGAAGGACACCGGGATCGTCTACTCCAGCCGCTTCTACCGGCTCCTCCCTGGTCAGGAGCCCCCGGCCCTCGAGGGCCCGGTCCTCGGCGACCTGGACTACCTCAAGTACGCCGTGTTCATCGGCGACAACCGCACCTTCTCCATCACCTTCGGCCTCCACGCCGACGACTCCGAGCTCCGCCAGGTGCTGAGGCCGGGGCCGTTCACGGTGGTGGCCGCCACCCTTCCCGGTACCAGGCGTTGGATAGACGAGCACCGGTCGGAGCCCATGACCGGCGTGCAGGTCATGGCTCGCCTGGTGAACAGGAGGCGGCGCTTCGTCGCCGACCGCCGGCCCGCGGCCACGGGCGTCTTCGCCGTCGGCGACAGCGCCATCTGCACCAACCCCCTCTACGGACGGGGGTGCGCCCTGGCCATGGTGCACGCCTACCTGCTGGCCGACACCCTCGCCGAGCACCACGCCGACCCTGCAGCGGCGGCGCTGGCCTTCGCCGAGGTCACCCGCCGGGAGCTCGAGCCGTGGTACTCCGCCGCCGTGGCCCAGGACCGCCAGGCCCGCCAGGGCCTCGACGTGCCCCTCGACGGCGACGACGAGGGGATCGAGCTGCCCGTCGACGCCGAGACCATGCGCTCGGTCATGCGCGACGGCATCCTGCCCGCGGCCCGCAGCGACCCGGTCGTCTACCGCGCCTTCCTGCGGGTGTTCAACCTGCTGGACCCGCCCAACGCCATCATGGCCGACGCCGACGTCGTGGGCCGGGTACTGGCAGCGTGGCAGGGCCGCCATGACCGCGAGCCCCTGCCACCCTTGGGCCCCAGTCGCGACCAGATGCTGAGGATCCTGGGACGGGCCGACGCCGCCTGAGGAGGGCCCTTTCAGGATGCAACGGTTGCAGCGGCTGTTGCGGGACCTAGGCTCCATCATTTCGGAGGAACCACCGAGGAGGCCGGAGCGATGGACGCGACAACAGCACCGCTGGTGTGCCCGAAGTGCGGCGCAGCGATGCGCACATACGAGCGAAGTGGGATGAACATCGACCAGTGCACCGGTTGCCGGGGCGTCTTCCTGGACCGAGGTGAGCTCGACCGTCTGATCGACGCCGAGAGCACCTACTACGCCGATCGCGGATACACCGATCCCGGGTACTCGCGTGAGCGCTACGACGACGACGACGAAGGGTACGGGTTCCGACGTCGAGGGCGGCGGGGCTTCCTCGGAGGGCTCTTCGAAGGAGACGACTGACGCATGACCGGCTGGGTGGGTGACATCGAAGACACGACGCTCTCGAACACCACGTTCCGCACCGTGGTGTTCACCGGCGCCAGGACGCAGCTGACGGTGATGTCGCTCGCTCCCGGCGAGGAGATCGGCGTCGAGATGCACGACGACGTCGACCAGTTCGTCCGGGTCGAGGAGGGCAGGGCCCGGGTCACCTTCGGGCCTTCACCCGACGAGGTGAGCGAGACGCACGACGTCGAGGCCGACTGGGCCGTCATCATCCCGGCGGGGACATGGCACAACGTGATCAACGCCGGGGACGGCGACTTGAAGCTGTACTCGCTGTACTCGCCGCCCGAGCACCCGCACGGCACGGTCCACGAGACGAAGGCCGAGGCAGACGCGGCGGAGGAAGCCGAAGCCCACTAGCCGCGGCCTCGTCCGTTTGATCACTCGACCCACCTATGTCGCGTCCGAGTTAGCAAACTCGCCCCTTGGTGCGGCCCTAGTTCAAGCGAGAGCGGACCCGCTTGGCCTCGGCACGGGCACGCTCGGCGGCAGGGTCGCCCAGCGCGTCGGCCAGCTCCTCGAGCGTCGAGGCCGCCTCGGCGAAGCGGCCTAGGGCGGCCTGGGCGGCGGCCACGTCGGCCATCTCGGCCGCCGCGGTGGCCGGGATGAGGGCTCGCAGGCGCAGCACCCACCCCACCGACGGGGCGTCACCGGTGGCGAGGTAGAGCTGGCGGAGGTTGGCCAGTATCCGGGTGAGGATGGCCCGGTGCCCCACCGGGGCCAGCATGGATGGCTCGAGGGACGCCGACTCGCCGAAGACCGAGCGGAACAGCGCTTCACGGTTCTCGGCGTCGAGGATGCGGCCGCCCGAGAACGGGTCGAGCACCACGTCACGATCGGTGGCATCACCCACGAGGAAGCGGCCGGGCATGCCGATTCCCACGAGCGGGACGTCGACGCGGCGCCCCACCTCGATGGTCACCACCGCCAGCGAGATGGGGAGGCCGGTCCGCCGCTCGATGACGTCGTTGAGGAAGGAGTTCCGGGGGTCGGCCCAGCGGCGGGTGTTGCCGGAGAAGCCCAGCACCTCGAAGAGGTGATGGCGCAGGCCGTCGAGCGTGTGCGTGGTGCAGCCGGCGGCGATGTCGTCCAGCCGGCCCAGCTCGGCGGCCACGTCCAGACCCGGGTAGGCGTGGGCGGCGATGAGGAAGGCGCACTCGTCGAGGGGGATGTCGCTGTCCGGCCGGTTGACCAGCTCCTCGAACCGGGCCGTGGCGTCGTTCACCGCCGCAGCAGGAAGTTGAGGACGATCGTCGCCACCACCGACAGCAGGAGGCTGGTGGCGAGGGGGACGTAGATCCG
The DNA here is from genome assembly GCA_030776705.1 of Actinomycetota bacterium. Lineage (GTDB taxonomy): Bacteria > Actinomycetota > Acidimicrobiia > Acidimicrobiales > JALYHE01. The sequence goes on from JALYHE010000011.1 coordinate 7,536, forward strand.
GGTCCGGCCGCGGTGGAACGTCAGGTCGCCGGGAAGTCGTCCGAGCCCGGCTGCCGAAGCCAGCACGAGGAGCAGGCCCGTTACCCCGAGCACGAGGGCCAGGATCAACATCACACGACCGAGCTGGGCCATGAGCGGCGACTGTAGCTATCACTCGGCGCCGCCCACGCCACGTCGCTGTCCTCTACTTCTGAACGATGTTCACCACTGTGCGTGCAGGCAGGAGTAACATCGTGTCATGCACGCGACGAGAAGCGTGGTTGATCCGCTCCGTCGCGGCGGCTGAGGTAGCTCCCATGGAGGACGGCCAGGTGGGAGGGAGGATGGCCATGGCCATCCTCGACTCGCTGGCGGCCCACGCCGCCGTGCTGGACGCCGACGGCACGGTGGTGGTCGCCAACCGGGCGTGGAAGGCCTTCGGCGAGGAGCACCCCGACGACCCTTGGCGTCCACCGGTGGGCCAGAACTACTTGGAGGCCTGCGAGCGGGCGGCCCGCAGCGGGTCCGAGTTGGCGCCCTCGGTGGCAGACGCCATCCGCTCCATCCTGAGCGGCGCCCAGGACCGCTTCCACCTCGACTACTCGTGGACGGTCGATGACGAGACCCGGTGGTACAGCCTGCGCGTCGCCGCCCTGGAGCTGTCCTCAGGCGGCGCCGTCGTGTCCCACACCGAGATCACCAGCCGCAAGCGAGCGGAGATGAAGCTCGCCCACCAGGCACTCCACGATCCCCTGACCGGGCTGCCCAACCGCACCCTCTTCCTCGACCGGCTGAGCATGGCCCTGGCCCGGCTGGAGCGCAGCTCCAGCAGCCTGGCCGTGCTGTTCATCGACCTCGACAAGTTCAAGGTGGTCAACGACAGCCTCGGCCACGACGTCGGCGACCAGCTCCTCGTGGCCGTGGCCAACCGGCTCCGGGCCACGGTGCGTCCGGGCGACACCGCGGCCCGCTTCGGGGGCGACGAGTTCACCGTCCTCTGCGAGGGCATCGGGTCGGAGACCGACGCGGTGATGATCGCCGAGCGCATCAGCGCCGCCGTGCGACGCCCCTTCACCCTGGAAGATGTCGAGACCTGCCTCACCACCAGCATCGGCATCGCCATACCCACCGGTCCGGTGGACCGTCCCGAGGCCCTGATCCGTGAGGCCGATACCGCCATGTACCGGGCCAAGGAGCGGGGCAAGGCGCGCTTCGAGCTGTTCAGCGGCGTCCTTCGCCAGCAGGCCCTCGAGCGGCTCGAGATGGAGAACGCCTTGCACCGGGCCCTCGAGAGGGACGAGTTCCGCCTCCACTTCCAGCCCATCCTCGACCTCCGCACCGGCCAGGCAACCGGTGCCGAGGCCCTGGTCCGATGGGACCACCCCGAGCTCGGGCTCCTGTTGCCGTCGGAGTGGTTGCCGGTGGCCGAGGAGATCGGGCTGGTCGTTCCCATCGGTGCATGGGTGATGGATCGGGCCTGCCGGCAGGCAGCCCGATGGCAGGAGGACCCGGCTCACGAGGGCCTTCGGGTCACCGTGAACCTCTCCGCCCGTGAGCTGGCCCACCCCCACCTGGTGGAGACGGCGCTCAAGGCGGCGGCCGAGGCCAGCGTCGACCCGGTGTGCCTCGGCGTCGAGGTGAGCCAGGCGGCCCTGGCCATGGACGGTGAGACCAACGTCGCCACCCTCGACCGCCTCAGGTCGGCGGGGATGACCGTCACCGTCGACGACTTCGGGGGTGGGACGGCGTCGCTGGCGCTGGGCGACCTCCCCGTCGACGAGGTCAAGGTGGACCACTCCTCGGTCGGCACGGCCGTCGACCACGACCAGGCGGCCAGGGTCGTCGGCGCCCTCGTGGAGCTCGGCCACGCCCTCGAGATGCGGGTGGTGGGCACCGGCGTGGAGACGGCGGAGCAGCTCGACCAGCTCCGGGCCAAGGGCTGTGACCGGGCCCAGGGCTTTCACATCGGGCGGCCAGGAGAGCCCGAGCTGCTCTGAGCAGGCACGGCCCGATCCCAGCCGTGGCTCAGCGCTGGCCCGTCCAGGCCAGGAGGCCCTCGGCTCCCCTGGTGTTGACCACCGATCCGGCCTCGGCGCCGCACTCCACGACCCTCTCGCAGCCGTAGGTCTGCCACTCGAGCTGCCCTGGCGCGTGGGCGTCGCTGTCGATGGCCAGTCGACAGCCGATTTCCACGGCCAAGCGGAGGAGCCGCCGGGGTGGGTCGAGCCGTTCGGGCCGGGAGTTCACCTCCACGGCTTTTTCGTGCTCGGCGGCGGTGGTGAACACGGTCTCCGCGTCGAACGCCGACTCGGGCCGTCCCCGGCCCACCAGGATGCGGCCGGTGCAATGGCCCAGGATGTCGAGGTGAGGGTTGCGAAGCGCTCTCACCATGCGCTCGGTCATGGCCGAGCGGTCCATGCGCAGCTTCGAGTGGACGCTTCCCACGACCACCTCCAGGCCGGCCAGCAGCTCCTCCTCCTGGTCGAGTGACCCGTCTTCGAGGATGTCCACCTCGATCCCGGTGAGGATCCGAAAGGGCGCCATGTCGGCGTTGATCCGGGCCACGACGTCGAGCTGGCTGCGCAACCGCTCCGCCGTGAGGCCGTTGGCAACCTTCAAGGTGGGCGAGTGGTCGGTGAGCACGACGTACTCGTGCCCCAGGTCACGGGCGGAACGGGCCATCACGTCAATGGGGCTGCCCCCGTCCGACCAGTCGGAGTGGGTGTGGCAGTCGCCCTTCAACATGGCCCGCAGCTCGGCCGCCGGCCCCTCGCCGGGCGCCGGCGTCTCGCCCTCCAGGCGCCTCAGGTAACCGGGCACCTCCCCGGCCAGGGCCTCTCTGATCACCCGCTCCGTCTTCTCCCCCACGCCGGCCAGGGTGCGCAGCCGGCCGGCGGCGGCCAGACCCTCGAGCTGGGACCGGCTCACGCCGCCGACGGCCGCGGCGGCGTTGCGGAAGGCCCGGACCCGGTAGGTCGGCTCCCGCGTGCGCTCCAGCAGGTAGGCGATGCGCTCCAGCGCCTCGACGGGCTCCACGAGTCGACGGTGTCGAGGGGCGGAGCGCTATCCGCTCCGGTCCGGCCCGGCCCGCTCGATCTCTATGCGGAGGAGTACCCGGCGCTCACGCACCATGGCGGCCCGGAAGTCGTCCCAGTCGGGATGCTCCCCCGCCACCTGGCGGTATTGGTCGATCAAGCCCTCCATGGCGTCGGGCAGAGGCAGGACGTCGGCCCTGCCGTCGACCTGGACCCAGGGCCCGTAGAAGCCGTCGCTCATCACGCAGAGGGACACCGCCGGTCGCCGCCGGGCGTTGCGGACCTTCATGGCCGTCTCGCGGCTGCTGATCACCACCCTCCCGGCTTGGTCCAGGCCGCATACCACCGGCGACATCTGAGCCCGCCCGTCGGAGCGAGTCGTGGCCAGCACGGCCCGGTGGTTGCCGGCGACGAAGGAGCGGGCCTGGTCAGGGTCCATCGGTCGGCGGCACCCGCAGCACGACGATGGCCAGATCGTCCTGGGGAGCGCCCTCCTGGAAGGCCATGACGGTGTCGACCATGCGGCTGGCGATCTCCTCGGCCCGGAGCCCGGCGCAGGCCTCCACGATGGCTCGGAGCCGGTCCTCGCCGAGGATGGTCCCCCGGTGCTTGGCCTCGGTGGCTCCGTCCGTGAAGAAGACGGCGGCGTCCCCCGCCGCGAGCTGGAGATCGGCGTCACTCAGATCGGGGGCCTCGAACAGCCCGAGGAGCGTCCCCGGGCGGCCCGCCGTCTCCACCGTGCCGTCGGCCCGCAGCACCAGCGGGAGCGGGTGGCCACCGCACGAAAGCGACAGGCGCACGCCGTCGGGACACGGTTGCACCCGGGCGTAGACGGCCGTGCAGAACCGCTCCTCGGCGTCGTGGTTGAGGGCGTCGTGGTTGAGGACCGCCTCGTTCAGCCGCTCGAGCACCCGGCTGGGGCGCTTCTCGCGCATGGCCGTGGCCCGGACGGTGTGCCTGGCCACGGCGGTGAGCGCTGCCGCCTCCGGGCCCTTGCCGCAAACGTCGCCCATGACGACGCCCCAACCATCCTCTCCGACGTCGAACACGTCGTAGAAGTCGCCAACCACCTGGACGCCGTCCTCGGCGGAGCGGTAGCGGGCCGCCACCTCCAAGCCGGGGATCTCGGGAAGGTTGGGGGGCAGGAGGCTGGCTTGCAGGGTGCGGGCCAGGGAGGCGAAGCGCTGGCGGCTCTCCAGCAGGACGAGCTCGGCCCGCTTGCGCCGGGTGATGTCGACCATGATCCCGAGGAGCCGCCGAGGCCGGCCGTCGTCTCCCATGTCGACGGACGCGTTGTCCTGCAGCCAGACCTTGCTGCCATCGGCCGCCACCATCCGGTACTCGAGCTCGTGGTCCCGGCCCTCGGCGGTGGCCACCCGCCGGTAGCTGACCGTGTAGTCCCGGTCGCCGGGGTGGATCCGGCTGGGCCAGAAGTCCGGGTCCTCCACCCAGCGCTGGACCGGATAACCCAGCAGCTCCTCGGCCCCGCGGCTCACGAACGAGAACGAGAGGCTGGACGGGTCCGCCTCCCAGAGGATGGCGCTCAGCTCGTCGACGAAGGAGCGCAGCCGGCCTTCGCCGGCCTGGGCCCGGCTGTGGGCCCGGGCGTTCTCCAGGGCCGAGGCGGCCAGCCGGGCGACGGTCTGGGCCAGGCTGAGCTCCTCGCTGCCGTAGCGACCGGCGCAGTCGCCTCGCACCAGCGTGACCGCGCCCAGGACCCGGCCGCCGCCGGCTACGAGAGGCACGGTCATGGTGGAGCAGCAGCCCAGACGGCGGAGGAGGGCCAGCTGCTCCTGGCCGGCACCTTCCGAGGCCAGCTCCTCGGCGCTGGTCTCGGGGACCAGCTCGGGACGCCCGCCTGCGACCACGGCACCCACCCGGTCCTCGGGGCCCTCCCCCGGTGGTATGCGCCCCATGAGGTTGGCCACCGCCTCCTCGTGGGCCGGGTCCGACGACGCCACCGCGGCACGCTGGAGGCCGCCGTCCTCGTCGAGCACCGTCACCGTGCACCAGTCTCCGAGGAAGCGGACCATGGCCCGCGCCACGTGGGCCTGGGTGGCGGGCAGCGACAGTGAGCCGAGGAGGAGCTCGGCGACCTCGGCCATCACGCCGGCACGGTCGGGGGCTGCGGTCACCACGGGCCCGGCCTCGTGGTCGTCCCGAGCGACGTCGTCCACACATTCCCCCCTCTGGCCAGCCTCAGAAGGCTACCGCGCCGGCCGGCACGCGGTGCCCGTCCTTCACTCCCGGCTGTGGTCAGCCGATAACTCTCTCCGTGGTGATGCAAGAGGTGGTGATGCCGCGGACGGCGACCCGGCAACGGCTCGGCGATCTGCTCGTGGCGGAGGGACTGGTCACGGCGGAGCAGGTCGCCGATGCCCTGGCCGAGCAACGCCAGACGGGCGAGCGGCTCGGCAGGATCCTGGTGAGCCGCGGAGCCATCACCGACGTGCAGCTGGTGGACGTGCTGGCCCGCCAGTACGGGCTCCAGTTCGTCGACCTGGACGAGCACCTCCCCGACTTCACGGCCAGCCGCCTGGTGAGGGAGTCCTTCGCCCGGCGCCACCGGGCCCTGGCCATCGGTTGGGAGGACGACCGCCTGGTCGTGGCCATGGTCAACCCGGTTGACGTCTTCGCCCTCGACGACATCCGTAGCATGACGGGCCACGACGTCAAGCCGGTCATGGCCGAGCCGGCCCAGCTCAACCGGGCCATAGACCGCGTATGGGACTCCAAGGCCGAGGACATCATGCGCATGGCCTCAGACAGCGCCCAGGAGGAAGCGGCCGAGGACAGCCCGCTGGCCAACGTCAGGGAGGCCACCGAAGATGCCCCGGTGGTCATGTTCGTCAACGAGCTGATCACCAGGGCGGTGCAGAGCCGAGCCTCGGACATCCACCTCGAGCCCGGCGAGAAGGAGCTGCGCATCCGCTACCGCATCGACGGGGTCCTGCAGGACGTGATGACCGTGCCGCGGGCCATCCAGGCCAGCGTCATCAGCCGCCTCAAGATCATGGGCGACCTCGACATCGGCGAGCGCCGTCTGCCCCAGGACGGCCGCCTCACCCTGCCCCTCCCCGGCGGCAAGGTGGACCTCCGCCTCGTGACCTTGCCCACCAGCGGCGGGGAGGCGCTGGTCATCCGGATCCTCGATCGGTCCAGCGGGTTGCTCAGCATCGACGAGCTCGGGTTCCTGCCCGAGACGCTCCAGCGCTACCGGGAGGGGTACCGGCGGCCGTGGGGCGCCGTCCTCGTGACCGGACCCACCGGCTCCGGCAAGTCCACGACCTTGTACTCGAGCCTGAGCGAGCTGAACGACCCGCAGCGGGGCATAGTCACCGTGGAGGACCCGATCGAGTACCACCTGGCCGGGATCAAGCAGGTCCAGGTCAACCGGAAGGCGGGGCTGACCTTCAGCAGCGCCCTGCGCTCCATCCTCCGCGCCGACCCCGACATCGTCCTCGTGGGGGAGATCAGGGACCGGGAGACTGCAACCATTGCAGTCGAGGCCGCCCTCACTGGGCACGTGGTGCTCACCACCCTTCACACCAACGACGCCGCCTCCACGCCGGCCCGGCTCCTCGACATGGGCGTCGAGCCCTTCCTGGTCACCTCGGCAGTGAGCTGCGTGCTGGCCCAACGACTGGTGCGGCGGCTGTGCCAGCGCTGCAAGGAGGCCCACGAGCTCTCCCCGGACGAGCTGGCCGGTGCCGGCTGGACGGAGGCCCTGGCCCAGAAGGTGGGGTCGCCTCGGTTCTACCGCCCGGTCGGTTGCGGCGCCTGCTCCGGGTCGGGCTACCGGGGCCGCTTCGCCATCCACGAGGTGATGCCCATGACGGAGGAGATCGCCCACAAGGTCTTGAGCCGCGAGTCCTCGGAGGCCGTGGAGCAGCTGGCCGTCGAGCAGGGGATGGTCACCCTTCGAGAGGACGGGCTGCGCAAGGTCGCCACCGGCAACACCACCCTGGAGGAGCTGTTCCGGGTCGTGCGTGAGCAGCGGAGTGACCAGCCAGGCTGAGCGGCTACGCCCCCGGCTCTGTCGGTCCCTCGCTCGGTGGCCGGGCGCTTCCCTCCCTGCCCCGGAGACCGAGGTCTGACGCCAGGCGCCGTCCGGCCCGGCCGGCCCGGCGGCCGAACCTGCCGACGCCGGGCTGCGACTCGCTCTCGGGCCCCGGCCGGAGCCACTCGAAGGCACCGGCGAGCTCTGCGAGCCGGCCCCGGACGTCGTCGAGGCCGGCCTCCAGGTCCTGCACCGAGGCGCTCAGCATGCCCAGCGTGCGCTGGACGGCGCCCACGTCGGCGGCCTGGGCAATCCCTGACTCGAGCGCCCGTTGCAGCGAGTCGGAGAGCAGCTCCTGGTTCCCGATCACGTGCTCCAGGGCCTCACCCACGACCAGCTCGTCGAAGCTTCCTCCGTCGAGCAGCTCCTCCAGCCGCTCCCAGAGCCGGCGCTCGTAGTCGGCGTTGGCCAGGAGGAGGTCGATGAGGCCCTGCGTGCGCTCCTCGAAGCGCTGGGCCAGGCCGGCCGCCACCATGGCCAGGGCAGGCCCCGGCCCGGGCTGTCCCGAGAGGACGCGGATCTGTTGCTCCAGGCGGCCCACCACGTCGTAGAGCCCTTCGAGGGGCTCGACGGTGGTCGACCGCCTCAGCTCGGCCACGTCTTCGGCCAGGGTGGCGAGCACCCCCTTGAGCTCCTCGAGCTCGTCCCCCCTGCGCGACGAGGTCACCACGTCGGCCAAGGTGGCCAACCCGTAGCCGATCGTGTCGACGGCCCCCGAGAGGGCGTCCAGGCGCTGGAGGGCGGCGTCCAGGGTGGGGTCGGTAGCGCCACGGGCCTCGAGACGCCCGAGCCGCTCGGTCACGCCATCCAGCGCGGCGACGAGCGTGACCATGTCGTCGTCGTCCTCTCCGTCCTCGCCCACCGCCAACAGTGCCGTCTCGACCCGCTCCAGGCGCTCCGAGAGCCGATCGAGGTGGGCAAGGACGGCGGGCGGCTCATCGGGGCTGGCGCCAGCAGCCGCCGTCTCCATGCGCTCGACGTCGACGGCCAGCCGCTCAAGCGCGGTGACGACTGTGACCATGTCGTCGTCCTCTCCGTCATCGCCTACCGCCGACAGCGCCGTCTCGAGCCGCTCCAGGCGCTCGGACACGGCTTCGAGGTTGGCGACGGCTCCGGCCAGCGCCTCGCCGTCGGCGGTGAGGCCCACGGGGCCGGCAGGCGCCTCCTGCCTCCTCTGGCCAGCCACGCTCTCCTCCAGATTGGCCATGCGTCGGTCGAGCCCGCCCAACACCTCCCCGAGCATGGACATGAGGCCCTGGAGCAGCGCCGCCGAGCCCCCCTCCCCGATGACTTCGTCGTAGTCCACGCCGGGTAGCCCGGGTCGGTCGTCCCCGGGCAGGGGCGCGCCTCCTTCTCCGACCGCCACGGTGTCATTCTCCGTCACGCCGACGTCAGCTGCGAGCGGGCCGGCCGGCCCGGGGCGGCGCCGGGGCGGGACCGGCGGCGCCGGCATTCCACGCCTCGTCGCTCCGCAGCTCGGCGATCAGGCAGTCGACGACGTCGAGCAGTGTTCCGCCGGCGGCCACGACCTCTCGCTGGCGGGCGTAGCTCGGCCGCTCGGCAACGGCCAGGACATGACGGAGCTCGGGCTCACAGCCCAGCCGCTCGGCCACCGGGGACAGCTGCTCCACCAGCTCGCTCACCGAGTCGCGAAGGCCGACGACGCCACCTTCTTCGTCGACGATGATCTCGGCGTCCATCCCGTAGCGGGCTGCTCGCCACTTGTTCTGCCTGAGGACCCAGCTGGGTCGTCTCTCCAGCTCCTGGCCCTCGTCGTGGCGGCGGTCCATCCACTCGACCAGGCACTGGCTCATGGCCGCGACCGACGCCACCTCGGTCAGCGTGGGCAGACCGTCGCAGATGCGGAGCTCGACGGTCCCGAAGTGGGGATGGGGGCGGATGTCCCACCAAACCTCTCGAATGGTCCTGATGGACTTGGCCCGGATGGACGCCCTCATGAACCGCTCGAACTCGCTCCAGTCCGAGAACTGGTCGGGCAGCCCCGCCGTCGGGAGGGCCTCGAAGACCTTGGAGCGGGCCGACGCCAGCCCGGTGTCGTAGCCCCGCCAGTAGGGGCTCGAAGCGGAGAGGCCCAGGAAGTGGGGGATGTAGACGGCCAGGGAGTTGGCGATGGCGATGGCCTTCTCGGCCGACCGCACCCCGACGTGTACGTGGGTGCCGAAGATCTGCAGGCGCCTGGCGGCCCACTGCATCTGCTCCACGAGATCGTGGTACCGGGGGTCGGGGCTCACCTGCTGGTCGCCCCAGTCGGAGAAGGGATGGGACCCGGAGCACAGCAGCTCCAGGCCAGCCTGGTCGGTCTGGGCCCGCACCTCGGCCAGCGTCTCTTCCAGATCGGCCCGGGCCTCGCCCACGCCGTGGCACACGCCGGTGATCACCTCGATGGTGGACTCGAACAGCTCGTGCTTCGCCTTGGGATGGGCACCGTCCGGTTGGCCTGCTCCCATCTTGGCCAGGACCTCCGACGCCGCGCTGCAGAGCTCACGCGTCTCCCGGTCGACGACCAGCAGCTCCAGCTCCACGCCCAGGCTGGATCGCTCGGACGAGCGGAACTCGATGTCCATACTCACGATTGTGGCTTCTCACGCTCGTCCGGACGCGCACTCGACCGGCGCCTGGGCGCCGGCCGAGCGTTCTTCCTAGGTGTGCGGCAGGTTTGGAGTGTGCGTCCCTACCGGCGGTGACGGTGGTAGTGGTAGTGGATGCGGCCGGAGCGATGCCGGTGCCGGTGCCGGTGGAGCCGCCCGCCCCGGCCCCGCCGGCTGCTCACACGGACGTACCGGCAGCGCTTGCGACCCCGGACGTAGCGACATCGGCGCTTGGTCCGGACGTATCGCCGGCCGCTCGAGGTGGGAACGTAGCGGGGCGCGGTGCTGCTCGGCGCCACCGCCGCACCGCTTCCGACACGGGCGAACAGCTGCGTCACCCACACCCGGCCGTCGGCTCCGACCACCACCCCCACGCCAGCGGTGTTGTAGTTCCCGAGGAGAGCGGAGCGGTGAGTGGGAGACGCCATGAACATGTTGGTCACCGAGGGGACCGACACTCCGTAGCCGACGTTCTCGGCAGCGGCCTGGTAGGACGGCGCAACCGTGCCCACGGTGCCCCCCAAGTTGCTGCTGTGCACCAAGGACGAGCTCGTCGCCATCTGGGCCGAGTGCTGCTGCGCCAAGCTGGTGAGGCCGCTGTCCTCGCTGACCGGAGGGAGGCCCGCCGCCGCCCTCTGCTGGTTGACCTCCGAGATAGAGGCCTCAGCCAACTCGGGCACGGCCAACACGGCCAGGACCGCGGTGAGGGCCACCGTCGTGCGCAGCGCCCGCCACCTACGCCTCTTGCCCGGTGATGCGCCGTAACCGCGCATCGACACGCCGTTCGTCACTCGGATTCCGCCCCTTTCCCCACGGCTGAGGCTCTGGACAGCCGCAACCGAGCCCGTGAGCAATCTGTACCCCGGCTCGGACGCGCCGCCCTTGGTCCGTCACCGTCGAGGTGCCGCCAACCTAGTACCGACGGCCCGCCGGAAGCAAGCGGAGAGGGGTCAGGCAACGGCGGAGCGTGGCCGAACCACCGGAGTACAGGCGGACTTGATCACTCGAGCCCCTCATGTCGCGTCCCAGTGAGCAAACCCGCGCAGGGGGCGCCACAGCGCGCCCCATCGCGGCCCTCACCGCCCTTCTTCCGGCTTCTCGCGACCCTCGTCGTCGTCTGACTCCCCGCGCCGCCCCTCTCCAGCGGCCTGCAACCGTTGCAACGGATAGGCTCGGGCCCCGCCATGTCCCCCACCGTGCGCATCGGCCGCCGTAACGTGCCCGGTCGTGCTCGGGCAAGGCGCCAGAACCGTTACACGGTGGAGGAGCTGGCCGAGCTGAGCGGTCTCACGGCTCGGACCATCCGCTCGTACCAGACGCAAGGGCTGCTGCAACCGCCTGAGCACCGTGGGCGGGCCGCCTACTACGACGACGTCCACGCCGATCGGCTGGCGGCCATCTCGGAGCTGAAGGAGCGAGGACTGAGCCTCTCCGAGATCCACGACGTGCTCCGCCGGAGAGAGGCGGGCGAGCGCGCCGCCCGCCAGTCCGAGGCCGGCCGGCGCCCACGTCCTCGGCCCCGAGCACCTGCGGAGGCCCCAGCCCCTCCCACCGCCACCCTGGCCGACCCCGCCGCCACGCCGTCGCCCGTGATCGAGAGGGAAGAGCGTTCCCGCCGCCGCCGGTGGAGGGGGGTGCTCACCGGCGTGGCGCTGGTTGCCCTCGTCGGCGCTCTGGCCACCGAGTCGTGGTTCTTCTTCTCCCGGATGGAAGAGGCCGAGGCGGACCGCAGGCGGTTGGCCCGCCAGATCTCCGAGCTCCGCTCGGAGATCGCACGCCTTCCCAAGGAGCCGGCGCCGCCCGTGACCGTCATGGTCCCGGTCGCCGGCCCGCCTGCCCCCTCGCCGGCTCCACCGACGGCCGCCACCTCGGCGCCCCCGCCTGCAGCCGCGGGTCAGCCCACGGCCGCCAGGACCGTCGTGCCGGGCTCGCCGCCTCCGACGACACCCCCCGCGCCGCCGTCGCAACCCTGCACCACCCTCCCCATCATCAACCGCTGCCTCTGACGAGGAGCGGCCCGCCGTAGAATCCGGTCATGGGCCTGCGGTCCGCCGAGCACGTGATGCGGGCCAGTCGCTTCGGGCCGAAGGTGCGTCTCCGGGTGGACCTGCACGGCGTCTCCGTCTTCGGCCCCGGCGACGAGCGCACCCTCATCCGTTGGGAGTGGATCGAGCACCTCAGTTCGGGCACAGGGGTCGAGGTGCGCTCGGCGAACGACGAGATCGAGCTCCCTCCCGGAGCGTTCGGTCTGCCGCCCGAGGAGCTGTACGAGCTGCTCGAGGAGGCTCGCTCGCTCGACGCTCGTCCCGACGTCATCGAGCGTTTGGCCGGTCGCGGCGCCACCCGGCCCTAGTCCCGGACGCGTGGACCCGGGCCCCGGAAGCGCCGGTGGGACCGTCGTCTTCCTCCACGCCCATCCCGACGACGAGGCCATCTTCACCGGGGGCACCATCGCCCGCCTGGCCTCCGACGGCCGCCGGGTGGTGCTCGTGGTCGCAACGGGCGGTGAGCACGGAGCCCCGACGTCCGCTGCCGCGGTGGGCGTCGACCTGGCCCGGCAGCGGGCAGAGGAGACCTGGAGGGCGGCGAGGGTGCTCGGGCTGTCCCGCGTGGAGTTCCTCGGCTACCGCGACTCCGGCATGCTCGGTGACGCTGCCAACACCGCGCCGGGGGCGTTCTGGGCGGCCAGCATCGAGGAACCGGCCCGGGCCGTGGCGGACGTCCTCGTCGAGGAGGAGGCCGAGGCCCTGGTCGTGTACGACCAGGTCGGCATCTACGGCCATCCCGACCACGTCAAGGCCCACCAGGTTGGGCGTCGCTCCGCCGAGCTGGCCGGCGTCGAACCTCTCTACGAGGTCACCGTCGACCGGGAGTACCTCCACTTCGTCGAGACCCACCTGGTCGTCGAGGCGGGCGTCCCCGGTGCCACTGGGGCCCGTCCCGGCGAGCTGGGCCTGGCCGCGTCCTCCATCGGCGTCCCCACCGTCGTGATCACCACGACGGTGGACGTACGACCCGTCCTGCCCGTCAAGCGAGCGGCCATGGCGGCCCATGCCAGCCAGATCCCGGAGACGGCGTCGGCCATGCGCCTCCCCACGGAGGCCTTCGCCGCGGTCTACGGCTACGAGTGGTTCGTGCGCCACGGGCCACCCGGACCGCTCGAGGAGCTACAGCAGGCCGGCCCACCGGCGCCTGGGCCCCGGTCGGCGGAGTGACCCGCTTGGCGCGAGAATTGTCCTGATGTTCCGCACGCCGCTGGCTCGAGCCTGTCGCGCCGTGGTGGTGGTGGCGGCCGTCACTCCCCTCGTCGTCACGGCCATCGTCTGGCTCATGTGGCGGTTCGGCGCCCAACCGAGCGTCCCCGAGCCCACCCACCCGCAGGGGGGCCAGGTCAGCCGCGCCTTTGCCGCCAACGGCGAGGAGATCGGCCAGTTCCGGCAGTTCGAGCAGAACCTTCCGGTGAAGCCGGCGGACATCCCCCTTCGCCTCAAGCAGGCCATGATCGCGGCCGAGGACGAGTCCTTCTACTCCCACGGCGGCGTCGACTTCCGTGGGGTCGTGCGGGCGGCCAAGGCCGACCTCCTGGCCCAGGACTTCTCCCAGGGGGCGTCCACCATCACCCAGCAGTACGTCAGGAACGCCTACACGGGGAGGGAGCGCACCGTCGGGCGGAAGCTCCGGGAAGTCGTCGTGGCCAGGCAGGTGGACCGGCAGCTGCCCAAGGACGAGATCCTTTTCAAGTACCTCTCCACCATCTACCTGGGAGAGGGCGCCTACGGGGTGGGGGCGGCCTCCGAGAACTACTTCCGCAAGCCCGTGAGTCAGCTCAGCCTCTCCGAGGCTGCTCTGCTGGCCGGCCTGGTCCCGGCCCCGAGCCGCTACGAGCCGCGGGGCAACCCGAGCCTGGCCGAGGAGAAGCGCAGGGTGGTCCTGGACAAGATGCTCGATCAGGGCTACATCACCCCCGAGGAGCACTCCAGCGCCTCGGCGCAGCGCATCTGGATGGTTCCCAACGTGCTGCCCAACCGGCCCGCCACTGTGATCCACCCGCCCCAGCAGCTCGACCCCAAGTACCCCTACTTCATGGACTACCTCCGTCGCTACCTCGTGGCGCGCTACGGGCCGGAGACGGTGTTCAAGGGTGGCCTGGAGATACACACCACCCTGGACCCCCGGATGCAGGCCGCCGCCGAGGGGGCCGTCGCCGCCTCCCTGGCCGGCACCTCGCCCCCGTTGGAGATGGCTCTCACCGCCGTGCAACCGGAGACGGGCTTCGTCCGGGCCATGGTCGGCGGTCGGGACTTCAACGCACCGGGCGGCCAGGCCAACCTGGCCCTGGGCGGCTGCACCCGCCCGCCCGAGCGGTTCAAGGAAAAGGTGGACGTGGCCGCCACGTGCTGGGACGAGAAGTCCCGGGTCGTGGGTGGGGGCGGCTCCGGGCGCCAGGCCGGATCGGCGTGGAAGCCTTTCGTCCTGGCCGCGGCCCTGAATAAGGGCATGCCCGAGTCGAAGGTGTACTCCGCCCCGAGCTCCTACCGGTTCAAGGGGTGCACCGGCGACCAGGGCTGCACCATCCAGAACTACGAGGGGAGCGGGGGTGGCAGCGCCAACCTCCGCAGCGCCACGGCCCGCTCCATCAACACGGTCTACGCCCAGATGATCCGAGACGTCGGGGTCAAGGAGACGGCCGACATGGCCAAGAAGCTGGGCATCACCTCGGCGTGGGTGGCCACTCCAGAGATCCAGGGCCCGAGCTACGCCATCGGGACCCAGGAGGTCTCGCCCCTCGACATGGCCTCGGCCTTCGGAGTGTTCGCCAACCACGGGAGGCGGAACACGGCCACGCCGGTGGAATGGATGAAGGCAAGGGGCAAGATCCTCGAGGACAACCGTCGACGGGCTCCGGAGCGGGTCCTCGACGAAGGCGTGGCCAACAGCGTCACCGACATCCTGAAGGGGGTGATCACCGGGGGCACCGGCACCAAGGCCGACATCGGTCGACCCGCGGCCGGCAAGACGGGGACGGCTCAGGAGTGGCGAGACGCCTGGTTCGTGGGCTACACGCCCCAGCTTTCGGCGGCGGTGTGGATCGGGAACCGGGACCGGCCCACCTCCCTCTTCGGGGTCAAGGGCGTGGGCCGGGTCACCGGCGGCTCCATCCCCGCCGAGACGTGGAAGGCCTTCATGCTCGAGGCGCTGAAGGATGTGCCCCCGACCGACTTCACCGGCGTCACCACGCTTCCTCCGCCGCCACCACCGGTCAACCCTCCGCCCGTTCGGACGCCGACGAGTCAACGGCCGCCCGTAACCAGCTACCGGCCCTACGACGACGCCTACCCGCCCCTCCCCGACTACTACTACCTTCCGCCGGACAGCTACTACATCCCGCCTCCCACCACCACCAGCACCACTTCGGGGTCGAGGCCCATCAGTCGCCGTAACGTGACCGAAGGCGGGCGCCCGACTTCCACCACCACCGACCGCACGCAGGCGGGTTGACGTGCTGGCAGTGATCATCTTCCTCTTCTGCCTCCTGGTCGCGCTGGCGGCCTACGGCGCCTTGTACCAGCTCGGAGTCATTCCCGGCTCCCCCACCTCCACCACTCGGTCGGCGCCGTCCTCGGGCCTGCCATTGGGCGGCCGGACGCCGCTCCAGGAAGCCCAGCGGAGTGGACGGGAGGTACCCCACGGCTGTCTGACGACCGTGATCGTGGTCGGCGTGATGTGGTTCCTGCTGTGGGGCGCGGTCTTGGTCTTCGCCCTTCGTTTCCTCGCCGACCCCTACGGCTGACGCCGCGCTGCAAGTGTTGCAGGGCGTGGACGCTCGGCCCGAGCCCCTCTTGCAACGGTTACGCCGTGGCTTGCACCCACGCCTCCGGGTGGGTCCGCCCGGGGCCGGTGACTTCCACCCCGAAAAACCGCTGGCGCCTGCCCTCGTACGCCTCGCCGTCGTGGGCGACGTAGGTACCCGCCGGCCGGAGGTGCATCAGACGGCCCGGGCCATGGCCGACACGGCCGCACGCGGTCCTTTCCGGGGCCTGGTCCTGCTCGGCGACAACGTCTACCCCCACGGCGAGCCCTCCCATCTGGACGCCGCCGTCTTCTCGCCCTTTGCCGCCGTCCTCGAGGCGGGCGCCAGCCTGCTGCCGGTGCTCGGCAACCACGACGTCGAGGACGGCCACGGCGACGCCCAGGC
>JALYHE010000012.1 GCA_030776705.1 Actinomycetota bacterium
GGTGACCCTGGCCAAGGACCAGCCCTTCTCGTTCCTGGACCACGCCCTCCGCTGTGGCGACTCCCTGCTCGGCATTACGGATTTGACCCACCTGGAGTGCCTGCACCTCGACCCGACCGCCGGCCGCCAGCTCCACGGCGGCAGGGTCTTCGATCCCGCCGTGATGGTCACGCCCCTGGTGAAGGAGGCGGTGGAGAAGCGCCGCCAGCTGGAGGCCTTCCCTGTCCTCGACGTCCTGGACGCCGAACGCAAGCAACGCTTACTTGACGAAGCCAACGAGCTGCTTGACCGCCTGAAGGTGGTGGGCGACGTGGTGGTGGGCGCCGCACTCTCCACGAGCACCCAGGCCCCCGACGCTTATGAGGACCGGCTGCTCACCATCGCCCCGGAGGTCCAAACTGCGCTTGCGCCCGAGCTGTCCGACGACGACCGGGCGGTGCGCCTCTCCGACCTGCGCCTCAGGGCGGAGTACTGGCTGGACGAGGGCCGGCCCGAGCTGGCGCCGGACCGCCGCTGCCTGCATTGGCCGCTGGAGTTCCCCGAGGTGTTCCTGGACCGGCCCGTTGGCGGGTTCGACGCCGTCATCGGGAACCCGCCCTTCGTCGGTGGCAAGCGCATCTCGGGGCCGATGGGCTCGACCTTCCGCGAGTATCTGGTCCGCTGGTTGGCCGGTGGTGTCACCGGCAACGCCGACCTGGTCGCCTACTTCTTCCTTCGCGGTGCGCACATCGCCAGCCGTATCGGACTTCTGGCTACCAACACCATCGCCCAGGGCGACACGCGCGAGGTCGGCCTCGACCAGCTTCTCGGCTCAGGTTGGACCATCACTCGGGCGGTCAAGAGCACGCCCTGGCCGGGCGTGGCCAGCCTGGAAGTGGCAAAGCTGTGGCTGCACTCGGGCACATGGCGTGGACAGGCGGTGCTCGATGGCGAGGTGACGTCACGCATCACTCCGCTGCTGGAGCCCGGCGGTCGTGCAAGCGGCGCGCCTCAGCGCCTCCGTGCCAACGCGGGCCGATCGTTCATCGGCTCCTTCGTGCTCGGGCTTGGCTTCGTCCTCGCGCCTGACCGTGCTCAGGCACTCATCGATCACGACCCACGCAACGCCGATGTGCTCTTCCCCTATCTCAACGGCGAGGATCTCAACTCGCGCCCCGATCAGTCGGCCAGTCGCTGGATCATCGACTTCGGCGAGCGCTCAGAGGAGGAGGCACGGCAGTACCCGGACTGTTGGGACATTGTCGAGCGCCTGGTCAAGCCCGAGCGGGTGACCAAGGACGCCGCCAAGTACCCCCGCATGGTCCACGAATGGTGGAAGTACTGGAACGCCCGCCCGGGGCTGTATGCCGCCATCAAGGGCATGGAGCGGGTGCTCGTGATCGCTCAGGTCAGCAAGACGGTGATGCCCACGTTCGTGCAGCCACGTCAGGTCTTCGCCCACAAGCTTGTGGTCTTCGCCTATGACGACGACGCCCACGCCGCTTTGCTCTCGACCGCGCTCCATTACTGGTGGGTGATTAGGTACTCGGCCACCATGCGCACCGATCTCAGCTATAGCCCCACCGACTGCTTCGAGACCTTCCCTCAAACTCAGCTCACCCATGACGTCGGCCGGCTCGGTGCTGAGCTCGACGCCCATCGCCGGGCCCTCATGCTGGAGCGGTGGGAGGGGCTGACTAAGACCTATAACCGGGTCCACGATCCGTCAGAGCACGCCAACGAGATCGCCGAGCTTCGCCGGCTGCACACCGAGCTGGATCACGCCGTCGCCGCCGCCTACGGCTGGGACGACCTTGTCCTCGACCACGGCTTCCACGACACCCGCCAAGGCACCCGCTACACGATCGGGCCAGCCGCCCGCACCGAGATCCTCGACCGGCTGCTCGAGCTCAACCACGAGCGCTATGCCGACGAGGTAGCCCGCGGTCTGCACGCGAAGGCAGCGAAGGGAAAACGACGCCGTGCAGCCACCCGCTCGCCGCGCCGGCTGGCGCAGGGCTCCCCCGCCCTCGACTTCACCTCGACCGACACGACCTGACCATCTGATCCGAGCTCCCTGCCGTTTAGGTAGCCGTGACCGCGGCGTCGATGAGCCGACCGTCCCGTCACCGGCGAACTTCACCGGAGGTCCCATGGTCGGTGGCAGGATCTGTGCGTGGGAGCATCGCGTCGAAAGGTTCGCTTGCGCGAAGAGTCTGACGGAGAAGACCGTCGGTATCTCTGGGCCTACCTGGACGAGCAGGGAAACCTACACGTCGACGGCCAGGACCTCGGGCCGGGCACGGCCCCGGTCAGCTCAGATGGTGAGTACGAGTGGTTCGAGACGATCGCGTCCGAGCATGTACCACGCTTGACCGAGCTCCTCGGCGGGGACCCTGGGATCGGCATTCTCGACCTGCTCGAACAGCGCTATACGGGAAACGGCTCCTATGAGCTGGAGCGCGTGCTGCGGACGAGCGGCATTCCCATCGAGCTGTTTGTTTACGGAGGGTGAGGCGTCTCCTGGCGGGATGGAGGAGCCTCACCGCTGCTTCTCCGTGACACGCCGGGGGAGATCCCGTCCCCGTTTTGAGCGCCGGCGCCTACCGTCGCCCCTAGCGTGGAAGCGATGAGCCGACCAGGACCGGGGCCATGACCGACCACACCGATCCCCAGGTGCTGGCCCCGCCGCCACCGGAGGAGATCCGGGCCGAACTCGAGCGCATGGTCCGGGCCAACATCTTCGGTCCCGAGGGCGGCGAGGACGAGGAGCTGCCGGGCGCGGTCCTGGTGCGGGACCACTACCTGGTGGGCATGCTGGCGCCCAAGCAGGTGGTGGTGTCGCCCCAGCAGCTGGACCAGCTGGCCGTGGAGGGCACCGGCGATTCAGAGGAGGCCGCCCCCGACCTCGCCGCTCCCCCGGGACCCAGCCTGTTCCCCTCCTCACTGGGCATGACCTTCAGCCTCTCGGCCGATGCCACCGAGGTGGAGCTCGACGCGCGCTGGGGCCGCTACGAGCGGGCCGCCACCGATGAGGAGGACGACGAGGGAAGACCTCGGCGGGTGTGGCGCCGCCACCCGGCCGGCGGCGTGATCCGCCACCGCCTCGCCGATGGTGACTTCGGGCCCTTGATGCCCGACCCGTCGCAGGAAGGAGTCATCGTGCGGGGCCGGGCCCGGCGGGGCGGCGGCAGCTGGCTAGTCACCGCCTTCCTGGTGAACGAGCAGGAGGACCCTCCCCGCAACAAGGACGAGGCCTGGCTGTTCCAGGCGTCCCTGGCTGCGACTCATCCCGAGGGCGAGCCCGCGTTCCGCCGGACCCTTGCCACCGGCTCGGCCCTGGACGATCCGCTCGAGGCGCGAGCCCTGGACATGGCCTACCGGGACCAGGTGGAGTTCGCCCTCGGCCATGGCATCGGTGTCCATGCCGAGCCCGACCCGGCGGATCCGAGGCGAGCCTTCAGTGTGCGCACCGTGGCCGTGCCCACCTACGAGGTGCCCCGCACCGATCCTCCCACCGCTGAGGACTTCCCTGGCCTGGCCGGCGCCGAGCTGGGCATGGCTGCGCTGGCGGATGCCACTGACGACGAGCTGCCAGCGGTACTGCGGCCCCTGGTGGAGGCCTACGAGGAGTGGATAGCCGGGCAGCGGGCGCGCATAGGCCGCCCGGACGCCCGCCTGGAAGGGTACGAGGCCACGGCCCACGAAGTGCTCGACCAATGCCAGGCGGTGGCCGCACGCATCAGCGCTGGCATCGATCTGCTCGACCCCGTCCAGCCCGCCTTCGATCCCCTGGCGGCTGAGGCCTTCCGCTTCGCCAACCGGGCCATGGCCCAGCAGCGGGTGCACACCATCGTGGCCGACCGCCGGCGCAAGGATCCCGCCCTTTCCATGGACGACGCCCTGGCGGACGCCGACCGGCGCCAGAACCGGAGCTGGCGGCCCTTCCAGCTGGCCTTCCTGCTCCTCAACCTGCCCAGCCTGGCGGACCCTGCCCATCTCGAGCGCGGCCCGGGCCGGGAGGGACTGGTGGACCTGCTGTGGTTCCCCACCGGAGGCGGCAAGACCGAGGCCTATCTGGGCCTATCCGCCTTCGCCCTGGCCATCCGCCGCCTCCACGGCGTGGTGGGAGACCACGACGGGCGCGACGGCGTGGGCGTCCTCATGCGCTACACGCTGCGCCTCCTCACCGTGCAGCAGTTCCAGCGTGCGGCCGCCCTCATGTGCGCCTGCGAGCGCATCCGCCTCGAAGCCAAGAGCCGGGGCGACACCCGCTGGGGTGACGTTCCTTTCCGGCTCGGCCTGTGGGTGGGCTATGCCGTGACCCCCACAAAGGGCACCCAGGCGGCCAAGGCCATCGAGGAGGCGAAGGGGACAGCATGGCACGGCGGTGGGGCCAACCCGGTGCAGGTGACGTTCTGCCCTTGGTGCGGCTCCCCGGTGGACGCTGGCAAGGATGCCAGTCGGGACGAGGTCCGCCGTCGGACCCTCGTCTACTGCGGCGACCCCCGTGGCCGCTGCGCCTTCACCCAGCGCCACGCCAAGGGCGAGGGACTGCCCCTCGTCACCGTGGACGACGAGATCTACCGCCTGGTGCCGGGCATGGTGATCGCCACGGCCGACAAGTTTGCCCAGGTGCCGTGGCAGGGTCCCACCCGGGCCCTCTTCGGCCGGGTGTCACGGCGCTGCCAGCGGCACGGCTGGCGCCATCCCGACCTGGACGAGGAGTTGGACGAGCGTGACTCCCATCAGCGTCGCGGGGACCACCCGCCCGCTGTCACGGTGGGGGCCGGTCCGCTCCGGCCACCCGATCTCGTGATCCAGGACGAGCTGCACCTCATCGCCGGCCCCCTGGGCAGCCTCATGGGCCTGTATGAGACGGCCGTGGACCAGCTCTGCACCTGGTCCGCGGACGGCAGGCCCGTCCGGCCGAAGGTGGTGGCCTCCACCGCCACCGTGCGCCGGGCCGACGAGCAGGCTCACCAGGTGTTCTGGCGCCGCCTGCAGGTGTTTCCCGCCCCTGCCCTGGACGCTCGCGACTCCTTCTTCGCCCTGCAGCGACCGACATCGGAGGGGCCCGGGCGCCGCTACCTCGGCGTGTGCGCGCCCGGGCGGCGCATCAAGGCGGTGGAGATCCGCCTGTACGTCGCCCTCATGGGAGCGGCCCAGCGGCTGTTCGAGCTCTACGGCGAGGCCGCCGACCCGTGGATGACCCTGGTCGGCTACTTCAGCGCCCTCCGGGAGCTGGCCGGCATGCGGCGGCTGGTTGACGACGACGTGTCGGAGCGCCTGAACCAGGCCACCATCGCCCAGCGGGACCTGGCCCGGCGCCCCATCCGGCGGGTGCGCGAGCTCACCTCACGCATGTCCTCGGCCGACATCCCCGAGGTGCTCGACGAGCTGGGCCTGCCTTTCGTCGCCGGGACCGATCAGCCCGAAGGGAACAAGCGAAGGTCCAGGGGCAAGGATCTTTCCGCCCGCCCCATCGACGTCCTGCTGGCCACCAACATGATCTCGGTGGGGGTGGACGTGCCCCGCCTGGGCCTCATGGTTGTGGGCGGCCAGCCCAAGGCCACGGCCGAGTACATCCAGGCCACCAGCCGGGTGGGGCGCGACCGCCGCGGTCCGGGACTCGTCGTCACCGTCCTCAACTGGGCCCGTCCCCGTGACCTGTCCCACTACGAGACCTTCGAGCACTTCCATGCCACCTTCTACCGCCACGTGGAGGCCCTGTCGGTCACGCCCTTCGCCCCGCGGGCCCTCGACCGCGGCCTCACCGCCGTGCTCGCAGGCCTCGTGCGCCACCACGACGAGACCACCAACGCCAACGCCGCCGCCCAGACCGTCGACCCGCACGCCGCCGGCGCCGACGCCCTGGCCGCGGTGAGGGCCCGGGCCGCCGACGTCACCAGCCGGCTCGACGTCGGCGACGAGGTGGAGCGGGCTCTGAAGCGCCGCCTGGACTCGTGGCTCCAGCAGCAACGCCGGGAGGCGGTCGTGCTCGGCTACCGCGAGCGCAAGGACGGGAGGACCGTGGGCCTCCTCCGCCGGCCCGGCGACACACGGTGGAGCACCTGGACCTGCCCCAACTCCCTCCGGGAGGTGGAGGTGGGCATCAATCTCCTCCTTGGTGACGGCGCCGACGGTGATGGCGGCGCCGGGCCCGACTACGAGTTCCCCGCTGCGAGCGACGACGAGGAGGGAGCCGAGGTGACCGGCGGGTCGCTGGCCGAGGAGCGATGACGACGACTCGAGTCGGTGAGGTCCGCCCCAGCCAGCTCCTTCACACCTACGGGCCGGGCTCGCTGGTGGACCTCCCGCACCTGTCGGTCCTCGTCTCGGGCATCGACGGCTGGTCCGCCGACCCAGTCGCTGCTCCTGAGGTGGTGGAGAAACGGCTGCTGGCCGCGGCCCGGAGCATGCTCGGCCCCCAGTTGGGGGCCTTGAGGCTGCCACCCCACCTGGCGGATACGCTCAATCCCTTCGACGACTGGTCCCGCACCGGGGTGCCAGTGACGGTGTTCCCCCGCTGGCTCCGGTGCCCGACCTGCGACCGCATCGCCCCCGTGGACTCAGGACTCTTCGAGCCCCAGTTCAAACCTTTCCGGCCCGACCTGGCCCGCTACAGCCACGTCAACTGCAACCGGGCGAGGGGCAAGCCTGCCCCGGCTGTCCCCGTCGGGTTCGTGCTGGCCTGCCGCAACGGGCACCTTGACGAGTTCCCATGGGTGGGCTTCGCCCACCGGGGAGCGCCCTGCCCGGCTCCCATCCTCGAGGTGTTCCAGAGCCGCACCAAGGCCGACGACGTGTTCGTCACCTGCAAGGCCTGTGGGCTGCCGCCCCGCAACATGATGGAGGCCTTCGGCGAGTCCGCCGCCAAGACGCTGCCCAAATGCCGGGGACGCCATCCCCACCTGCGTAAGTTCGAGGACCAGCCCTGCGAACGGTCGGCTCGGGCCCTGCGTCTCGGGGCGTCGAACACCTGGTTCTCGGTCACCATGCGGGTGCTAGCCATACCCACTGCGGCGACGCCTCTGGGCGCCCTGGTCGACGAAGTGTGGCCCACCCTGGCCGACGTCGATTCGCCGGAGGTGCTGCGCTTCGCCCTGAAGAACATTCCCGCCCTCGCTGCGCTGGGGGGACATGACCCGGACGAGGTCTGGGCCGAGGTGGAGGCTCGCCGGGCCGGTGGCGGCTCCGACGCCGAAGAGGACGAGGACCTCCTCGCTCCGGAATGGACCCAGTTCGCCAACCCGGCCAAGGCCGTGGTCGGGCCCGACTTCCAACTGCGTGAGGTCGACCCGCCGCCCGCGTTGACCTCGGCGGTGGAGCAGGTGGTCCTGGCCGAACGGCTGCGCGAGGTGGTGGCCCTGGTTGGCTTCACCCGCATCGACCCGCCGGGCGACCCTGACGCCAGCGGGCAACGGGCCACCGTCGGGCCCCTGTCTCGTGACAAGCCGGAGTGGATTCCCTGCACCGAGGTGCGGGGCGAGGGCCTCTTCCTCCAGTTCCGGGAAGAGGCCATGGCGGCGTGGGAGGACCGGGCGGCGAACCACCCCAGGCTCGCCGCCCTCCACGACGCTCACCAGCGTTGGCGAGCTCGCCGGAACCTGGACGCCAGCACGGGGTGGCTCGGGCCCCGGTACCTGGCCCTGCACACCCTGAGTCACCTCCTCATGCGGGAGCTGGCCCTCGAGTGCGGCTACGGGTCGGCCAGCATCAGCGAGCGCCTCTATGCCCGAACAGGACCCGCCCCCATGGCCGGCATCCTCCTCTACACCGCCGCCCCTGACAGCGAGGGCACCCTTGGGGGCCTGGTCAGCCTGGGCGAGCCTCCCACGCTGGACCGTCTGCTACGCCAGGCTCTGGACCATGCCGGGGTGTGCGCTTCGGACCCCATGTGCAGCGAGCACCTCCCTTCGCCCGACGAGGACACGCTGCACGGCGCAGCCTGCCATGCCTGCCTCTTCGCCCCGGAGACGTCGTGTGAGCGCTCGAACCGGTACCTCGACCGGGCCTTGGCCGTGGACACGTTCGCTGTCGCCGGCCTCGGCCTGTTCTCGGAGGCGTGAGCGAGCGGCTGGCCGCCGAGGTGGCCCGGTTCGCCCGGTCGTTGCCCGTCGACCAGGTGGAGCTGGCCGCCGCCTATCTGGAACGCCAGGCGGCACCGGTCCCGGGCATGAGGGAGGCCGTGGCGGCGCTGGTCCCGACCGCGCCGTTTCGGGCTCAGGCGCGTGTGCTCGTCGACACCTGGGCAATGGCCGATGGGCTGAGCGGTGCGGCACTCGCCCTCTCGTTGCGCGCCGCGGTTCGGGTCAGCGAGGCCGGCAGGAGCGAGCAGCACATCGAGGTGGTCTGGACCGGTCCCGAGGGGCGGCTCGACACCCGGATGACCTACGCCGTGGTGGTGGAGGTGATCGGCGCCGCCCGGAAACGGCTGACGCTGGTGAGCTTCGCCGCCTACAGGGTCGAAGCGGTGGTCGAGGCCCTGCGGGAGGCCGCCCTCGGTGGAGTCGAGGTGCGCCTGGTGCTCGATGGTGGGACACCCGCGGCCAGGGCATTCCGCACCCTTGGCGACGCCGTGCACGTCTACACCTGGGAGCCCACGCTGCGGGACGCGAACGACCCTGGCCACGCCGCTATGCACGCCAAGGCAGCCCTCGCTGACGACCAGGTGGCCCTAGTCACCAGCGCCAACCTCACCGGCCACGCCCTAGACCGCAACATGGAGCTCGGCCTGTTGGTGCGTGGCGGAGACGTGCCCAGGGCTCTCGCCGAGCACTTCGACGGCTTGATCAAGGACGGGGTGCTGGTTCCGGCCGCAGTTCGCTCCTGAGCAGTTCTGCAGGGACCGGATCGCTGCTACGGCAGTAGGGAGTCCAGCCCCCCGCCGACGTTGACCTCGTCCACGCAGGCCTGGACGGCGGCGGGATCGGAGAGGTCGATGCCGCGGCGTCGCATGGCAAGCACCATGGCCTTGGCAGGGCCCCATGCCTCGGGGTCGTCGGCGGCCTCGAGCATCTCGTGCGTGTGCTTGTCGACGGCTACCACGGCCTCCTCGATGCGACCCTCGGGGATCTGGCGCCGGCGACCCACGAAGCGGATCCATGCCTGGAGCACGTCCGGAAGGAGCGAGAAGCTGTCACCGTCGCCGGCGATCTTCCGCGGAGCCCAGTCGCAGCAGAAGATCTCCACCATCACTGGGCTGAACCGCAACGGCGTGCCCACCGCGTAGTCCAGCGAGTAGGTGAGGACCTGGAACGCGAGGTGCTCGACCTCGTCTGCGTTCTCTCCGTGTGGTCCTCCCAGGTCGACGGCCTCATCGGAGGCCAGGAACTCCTCGAGCAGTACCTCCCGCTCCTCCTCGTCCGGTGGCTCCGGCACGAGGAAGACGCCGCCCTTCGGCAGGGCCTCGAGGCGGGCGAGGACAAGCGCACGTAGCTGGCGCAGGTCCTCGGTCACCGGGGGCTGCCAGGTCTGGTCGGTCTCTCCAATGGCGGCGCCGATCCGGGCGGCGGCCTCGGTGAGGCTGATCTGTCGACACTGCACACCGGGCTCGGCCGAGGCCTCGAGGACGGCAAGGGCCTCGGTGATGGGACCGGCCATGAAGGCGTCCTTGGCGATGCCCCCCAGGTTGTGGTCCACGTAGACGCCGAGGGCGTGGGACGAGTCGTAGGCGTCGAAGCCGACTATGACCGACACCCCGTCGTCGTCGACGGGGTCGGAGACCAGCCAGGCCTCGGTCGGCCGCGCCAGGCCGAGGTGCTCGGCCCACGCCGGCTCGGCCCACCCGGCGCCGGCCAGCGGGTCGGCACCCTTCTCGGCCCGCTGGCGGTAGGGCTCGGGGACCACGGCTGCAAGTGCTCGCAGCACGCGCAGGGCCTCAGGAGTGTGCTGGGCCGAGGCGTGGTCGATGAGCCCGCCGCAGAAGACCTCCTCGCTGTCCTGGTCGACCAGGTGCTGGCCGTGCCAGACGGCACAGAGGTGGGAGGCCCACAGCTCGGCCGTGAGCGGGTCGGCGTCGGCCGGCAGCTCCCGGCGGGCGCCGCGCAGGACGCGGGCGAAGATCTTGGCCAGCCCCGGCCGCTCGTCGTTGCTGAAGCCGGGCACGACCCCGTCGCCCGGAGCCCGTCCCTTCTTGGGCGTGACCCGCCCGCCTCGCTTCGCCTTCTTGCTCATCTCGCCTCCGCCGCGTCCCTTGCCCACGCCCAGCCGGATGCTCAGCAGCGTAAGCGTCGCCGCGGCCGGCGCCGCGGATGCCCGAGCGCAATACCTCGACCCGGAACCCAAGCCAATCGCACGCCACGAGCGAGGAACCGAAGGCGGAGGACGCGCATCAGGGGGATGAGCTGGAATGCACGAAATGGCTGCCGAGGCAACCGGTACCACGCCCCTACGCCTGAACGCCACACAGACTTGCAGGTAGCAGAGCTACCTACTTTGGATTGACCGAATTCGGATCAGTCACCCCGTATTCATTGCGGCGAAATACCAGGTCAGCGGCCCGCTGGGCGTCGGCCCAGCCAGGTCAGCGCTGGCCGCCGCCGGCGTGCACGTCTCCCCTCACGCCCGGCGCACTACCCGGTCTGCGAGGGCGGTGGTCCGCTAGGACTGCTACCGCCTGGGGCGCGGGCATGAACTCCACGCAGCGGCTCGTCGTCCATGCCGGCCTTGGACAGAGCCGGTACGGCGGTCACCCCTGGCGACTCATCCCAAGAATGACGGCACTGACTGCGATGCTGCGCCCACTTTCCGTCCTGCTGCATCCGGTGCCGGTGCAACGCCGGGGCAACGCCTCAGAAACTCCCGAGGTGCAACGGATTTGGCAACTCCGGTGGCAACACCCGCTCCTCACACTGGGCCTCGAGCACTGCCGCCGGACCTTCACGAAGGAGGTGAGATGCAATTTGATGACCGCCTGACGATCAGCGTGGAGGAAGCAGCCAAGCTGCTCGGGATCTCGCGGGGACTGGCCTACGAGCTCGTTGCTCGGGGCGAGCTTCCCTCCCTGCGGCTGGGACGGCGCAGGGTAGTCCCGATCGCGGCACTTCATGCCCTCATCGCCAACGCAGTCACCAACAACAGCGAGGACAGCGACCCGCCGAGTGATGCTCCGGAGTTGCCACCGCGCCGCGGCCTGCGTCTCCTCACTGACTGATCTCCTCGACTTGGTGAGACCACAGCAAGGCAAGGCCTGTCTCGGCATCTATGCCAGCTCGATTTCGCGATGCCCGCCCTCGGTGACGGCATACCTCCCCCGACCCGCCGACCTCTGCCTCGGATCGGCGTGGAAAGCGCGCGCACTGCCGATAGCCCCGACTCGCCACGTCCCGTCCCATCTCAGCGGTACGGTTTGCCGCGTGGCGGAGGTGGGGCCGGATGCCTCCGGTTAAGGCGGTGCAGGGGCGGTGACGAACGTCGAGCGAGTTCTCGCCGCCGTGCGCGCGCGGCCAGGCCTGACTGATAGCGATCTCCGGCACGCGACCGGGGTCGAGCCACATCAGCAGGTCAACCAGATCTGTCGTCACCTCGAGCGGCAAGGACTGCTTCTTCGCGTCATAGGCAGCGGAGGCCGCATCGTCAACCTCCCCGTCGACACTGCCCCTGCATCGTCGGTCGTCCCCGCACTGTCACAACAGCGACCACTGAAGGGATCATCAGCGGCCACGGCCCAGCCCGCCGTGCCCGCCGCTCAGATGATGGCCGTCCCAGGCGTCGACCACACTCTCCTCATCGTGCCGTGCTCGGGTCGCAAGACGCCCGGCGGGGAGCGCTCCTTCTCTGGGCCGTCCGTCCTCGACCTCCTCCCCACGCACCTAGCCGATCGCCTTCGGGCTGCACGAAGCCGCCTGGCCCCGCGAGCGCATCTCGACGAGAGTCAGCTGTTGCCAGCGTGGCGCCGCTACGCAGGCACGCTGTACGGCGCTGCGGGCTCGGGCCTCGCCGCCGCCATGGACCGGGGGTTCCCAACGATCATCATCTCCGGGAGCTACGGCATCGTGGTAGCCGCCGAACCCATCGGCGTTTACGACCGACGCTTCGCCCTTACCGACTGGCCAGAAGCCCTGCTCTCGGACTGCCTCCTCGCCACCGCCGAACGCCTCGGGGTCGACCACGTTGTCGCCTTCTGCTCGTACAGCACCGGCTACGCCAAGCTTGTCCGCCGTGTCCCCTGGCGCCGACAGCAGATCGAAGCGGTGCTCCTAGCTCCCGACATGGGCGGCGGTGGCGGAGCTCAGGTGTTCGTGCCCCGGGCGTCCGGCGAAGCGCTGGCCGCCTTCGTCGAGGGCGGTCTGTCTTCGACATGGACCAGCAGCGACGGCGTCCCCATCCGTGTGGAGACGCAGTCGTGAGGAGCGACCTTGAGGTCTTTGTCGACACCCTCGTCGGGCGGCTCTCCGATCCAGCGAACGCCGAGTCCGCCGGCGGGTTTCCCCGCGACGCGGCGGCTGCCGACCATCCCGGCATGTACTCGTGGTGGACAGACGACGATGGCCTGAACGCGCTGTCAGCACCGTTTGGCGTCCGGCTCCCGCCCTTGATCTACGCCGGCCAGGCGGGCGCCACCTCAACTCGTGCCAAGACCGAGCGGGCGGCAACGCTGCGTTCCCGGATCGGCAGCAACCACCTCAACGGCAACATCGGGTCTTCGACGTTCCGCAAGACGCTCACCGCCGTGCTGCTCGAACCACTCGACCTCCACCTCGCCAGGCCCGACCGCTTGGACGCCGTCAGCAACCAGCAACTCTCTGCATGGATGCGACAACACCTCCGGCTCGTGATCGCCGCCCACCCTGACCGAGCGACGCTTGCGCGTGTCGAGAACGCCGTCCTGCGACGCCTCGACCCCCCGCTCAACCTCATGGGGATGCGTACCTCGCCGGTACGCTCGCGGCTCCGAGAGCTCCGCTCCGGGCTCAGCTCCGCTGGTCACAACTCAGGAATGCGCGATTCAGCGCTGAAGCCGTCTTCCCGCACAGAAGACCAGGCTCCGCTTAGCCGTCCCCGGCGGCGGTGACCAGCTAGCGGATGCATTGCCACGAGCAGTCCAGCAGCAGGCTGGACGTCGCCATCCGCCTACAGATACTCACCCCCTTCGCGGGGAGCTGCCATCGCTGCGGCTCGGGCGACGCATCGTCGTTCCGGTCATTGGGCATCGACGCGCTGATCACTGCCGCCTGTAGCGAGGACGGCGATGACGAGTCGCCGGATGACCGTCCCCAGCCGCGGAGCTCGCGCCTGCGGCTCCTGACCGACTGACTCGTGGCTATCCAGAGTACGCAGCCGAGATATCCTCATGGTCCATGACGAAACGACTGATCGAGGTCGACGACGACAAGCTGCAGCAGGTCCGTGCCCTGCTCGGCACCAACACGCTCAAGGCGACGGTCGACGGAGCCTTCGACGAGGTGCTGGCCCTCGAGCGGCGCCGAAGGGCCCTACTGGCCGAGCGTGGTGTCGAGATGGCACCGCTCCGTGACCCCGATGCGCGCCGCGCTGCGTGGGGCTAGGGCCCTACTACCTCGGCGACACGTCGGCGCTGGCCAGGCTGGGCCAGCCGGAGATCGCCAGCCGTCTGGCCCCGCTCATCGAGAGCGGCCTGGTGGCCCGGTGCACCCCGACGGATCTCGAGGCGGGGTTCTCCTCCATCAGTCCGGCCTCACACGCGGCCATGCGCCAGCAACGGGCCGCGTGGCCGTTCGTGGCCATGGACCAGTCGGTGCTCGATCGGGCCGTCGAGGTACAAGACGCCCTCGCCGCACTTAGCCAGCAGCGTGCGGCCAAGATCGCCGATCTTCTGATTGCGGCCGCCGCCGAAGCCGCCGGCCTGGTCGTGTTGCACTACGACCACGACTTCGATCTCATCGCGAACGTGACGGGCCAGCCCACCGAATGGATCGTCCCCGCCGGCACAGCGTCCTGACGGTCGCTGGAACTCCGGCGGGGCCGAGCCCGGGCCCTACTCGAAGATGAGCTGGCCACCTTGGCGGCGGCCTCTTCCTGCACACCCTGGATCACATGCCAGTAGGTGTCCATGGTGATGCCGAGCCGCACCCACACGCCTGGCCGGTGATCTGACCGCTCTCCTTCTCCCGCGCGTCGACGTTAGTCGACCACGCTGAGCGCAGTCCGGCCGGGTCGCCGCTTCGCGACCCAAGAGTGGTGACGCTCCCGATCACACCCCAACTAAGGGTGCGGCGGCTCACCGATTACTGACACCGCAGGTTCCGCAAAGCGGAACCTGCAAGTGTGTCTCTGTCGGCTCCGTGTTGTGGGCGGGGGCGATGGGGCGGTGCTGTTGGCTCTCCGCTCTCCGGCTCGTGCTTTAGCGGTCGACTTGTGGGCCCTCCTCTGGCTTCGTGCAAATTGATCTTCTCACGCTGAGTGGTAGCGGTCGGCAGCCTCGCGGCTGGACACAGGCTCGATGCCGAGGAGTGGCGCCCGCCCTTCGCCGGCGTTCGTGGGTCCGTCAAGGCCGCAGGCCGTACCCCGAGCAGAGCGAGCGGGTTGACGGGCCAGTTGGGCCTCCACAATGGACATGGCCAGCCCGCCCAGGGCTGGCCTGGGCGCTTTTGGCTCGCAGCTCAGCGGCTGGGAGTGTTGTACACATCCCGGTCACGAGACCCTGGCCGTACGAAGCGCCAAAATGGCCTGAGGTGCCCTCCTGGCAACCGATGTCGCAAAGCTAGGGCGGGCGGTCAGGGCGATTTTTTTCTGTGGCAACCGAAGTATGGGTACCTACGGCAACCTCCACGGCAACCATGGCCCTGCATCCTCTGGGGCATGAGTGACGAATCAATGAAGCGAACGGGCCCCGAGCCTGCCGGTGATGGCGGCCGACAGGGTCAAGTGCCGAGCGTCGAGAGCCACGCCGACCTTCCGAGGGACCGACTCACCTTGAGCGTGCCGGAGGCCGCGGTGCGCTCGGCATCTCGCGCGGCTTGGCGTACGAACTGGTAGCCCGAGGCGAGCTTCCAGCGCTCCGCCTGGGGAACAGGAT
>JALYHE010000013.1 GCA_030776705.1 Actinomycetota bacterium
GAAGCGGGCCCAGGACCGCGCCGCCCAGTCCTCGCTGCGCAACGCCCTGACCGCGGCCAAGACCATCTACACGGACAACTCGTCCTACGCCACGGCCACCGCGGCCAACCTGCCCGCCATCGAGCCCAGCCTGACCTACAAGGACGCGGCCGTGGCCTCAACCGGGCAGAAGGACGTCTCGGTCAGCGCCTCCGACGCCGTCTGGGCGGGTGCGGCCCTGTCCAAGAGCGGGAAGTGCTTCATGATCAAGGAGACCTCCACCGCCGGCACCACCTTCGGCAGCGCCGCGCCTTGCGACGGCGCCACCGCCGTCGGCAGCGCCACCGCCGCCGAGTTCCCCTCCTCATAGCGGGAGCGGCAACCAGAGCAACAGAGCTGAGAGCGGGGCCCTCGGGGGCCCCGCTCTTCGCGTTCCCGGATTCCCGCTCAACCTGGGGCGCCTCGGTGGCGATACCACCAGTGCGAGCAAGTGCTCCTGACAAGGGCAAACCCGTCGAGAGGCGGGGGCGCAAAGCCACGGGGCCGTCCCGAGAGGGCGGTGAGCCGGGCTGCCTGGAGGATTCCCCGCCGCGGCGGGGCGAGCCCGAAGGGGAGGGGCAGGGACTCGCAGCCAACATCCATTGCTCACATCAAGGAGAACTAACCCACAATGCTGGAAGTCATCAAGAAGCTGCGGGAGCGGCGCCGTGACGGCGAGGAGGGCTTCACCCTCATCGAGCTCATGGTCGTCGTGCTCATCATCGCCATCCTCTTGGCCATCGCCATCCCGACGTTCCTCGGAGCGCGGAAGCGGGCCCAGGACCGCGCCGCCCAGTCCTCGCTGCGCAACGCCCTGACCGCGGCCAAGACCATCTACACGGACAACTCGTCCTACTCCAGCGCCGACCCGACCGGGCTGGCCGCGGTGGAGCCCAGCCTCACCTACAGCGGCTCGACCACCGCCTCCACCGGGCAGAAGAACGTCTCGGTGAGCGCCGCGGACGCCACGTGGGCGGGCGCGGCCCTGTCCAAGAGCGGCAAGTGCTTCTTCATCAAGGAGAGCGCTCCCGCCGGCACCACCTTCGGTTCCGGTACCCCGTGTGACGGCGCCACCGCGGCCGGTGCTGGTACGACCGCCACCGAGTTCCCCTCCTCGTAACTGAAGCTCGGCAAACAGCGAGAGCGGGGCCCTCCGGGGCCCCGTTCTTCGCGTCTCCTACTCTCGCTCTCCCATGACCGCCTTCCTCGCCGTCGCCTGCGGCCTCCTCGGCCTCGTGGTCGGGTCCTTCCTCAACGTGGTCATCCACCGCGTCCCGGAGAGGCGGTCGGTGGTGCGGCCCCGGTCCCGCTGCCCCCGTTGTGACGCCCCCCTCCGCTCCCGCGACAACGTCCCGGTGCTGTCCTGGGTGCTGCTGCGGGGGCGCTGCCGCAGCTGCCGGGGGCCCATCTCGGTCCGGTACCCGGTGGTGGAGCTGGGCACGGCCACCCTGTTCACGGCCGCCGCCGTGCGGCTGGGCGCCGACCCGGCGCTGCCCGCCTTCCTCGTGGTCTTCGCCGCCCTGGTGGCCATCTCGGCCGTCGACCTCGAGCGCTTCATCGTCCCCAACCGCATCCTGTACCCGGCCCTGTTCCTGGCTGCCCCGTTGCTGGTGGCGGCGGCGGTGCTCGACGGCGACTGGTCGTCGCTGCGGGGAGCGGCGCTGGGCGGGGTGGTGGCGTGGGTGGTGCTGTTCGCCATCCACATGGCCAGCCCCCGGGGCATGGGCTTCGGCGACGTGCGCCTGGCCGGCCTCATCGGCATGCTCCTCGGCTGGCTGGGCATCGGCCACGTGCTTCTCGGGCTCTTCCTCGCCTTCCTCACCGCCGCACTGGTGGGGGTGGGGCTGGTGGCGGTACGGCTCCGGGGCCGCAAGGACAAGGTCCCCTTCGGGCCCTTCCTGGCCCTAGGGGCCATCCTCGCCGTGCTGTTCGGCGGCCCGATACTGTCCTGGTACGGCGTCTGAGGCGGAGCCGGCCCAGCCGGGTGATGCTTATGTTGTTGTTGTTGAAGATGTTTCCATCGCGCGCCACTGCACACTAGCGTTGCTCCGGAGCGGAGCTGTCCTAGGTGGTACATGTCGACGGAAACTGAGCAACACCTGCTCACGGTGGCGGAGGTGGCGGAAGTCATGCGGGTGTCGAACATGACGGTCTACCGCCTCATCCGCTCGGGGGAACTGGCCGCCACCCGCGTCGGGCGCAGCTACCGGATCTGGGAGGGGGACGTGCTCGCCTACCTGAGGCGAGGCCGGGCCTGATGGCGCGCGTCGTCTCCCTCGACATCGGCACCTACGCGGTGCGGGCGGTGGAGCTCACGGTCGGAGGCGGCGAGCCGGTGCTGGAGCGCTTCGCCCAGGTCGTCCTGCCCCCCGGCGCCGTGGACCGGGGCGAGGTGGTCGACGCCGCCGCCGTGGCCACGGCGGTCCGGCGCCTCTGGAGCGAGGGCGGCCTGCGGGGGCGGCGGGTCGTTATCGGCGTGGCCAACCAGCGGGTCATCGTGCGCCAGGCCGACTTCCCGGCCATGTCCGAGGAGGACTTCCAGGCCGCTCTCCAGTTCGAGGCCCAGGAGCTGATCCCGATCCCCGTGGAGGAGGCCGTCCTCGACTTCCAGATCGTCGAGGAGAGCGTGGCTACCGAGGGCGAGCCCCGCATGCGAGTGCTGCTGGCCGCGGCCCAGCGAGAGATGGTCCAGGCCCACGTGGCCGCCGTGGAAGCGGCCGACCTGACCCCCACCGCCGTCGACGTGGTGCCCTTCGCCCTGGTGCGGGCCCTGGCCCTATCCGCCGAGGGCACCGTCGACGACCGTGCCGCCGAGGCCGTCGTGTGCATCGGCGGAGGGGTCACCAACGTCGTCGTCCACGAGGGAGGCGTCCCCCGGTTCGTCCGAATCCTCCTCGTCGGGGGCAACGACATCACCGCCGCCGTCTCCCAGGAGCTCGACGTCGACGCCGACGAGGCCGAGGACCTCAAGCGGCGGGCCGACCCGGCCTCGGACGACGAGAGGGTGGCCCGGGCCGGCGAGGTGGTCGCCGACCGGCTGGCGCCGCTGGTGGAGGAGATCCGGGGCTCGCTCGACTACTACCGCTCCCAGCCCGAGGCCGTGCCCATCACCAGGGTCCTGCTCACCGGTGGGGCCAGCCGCTCGGTGGGGCTGGTCGAACGCCTCGCCGGCCAGCTGGACGGGGTGGTGGAGCAGGCCCGGCCCCTGGCCGGCGTGCGCATCGGCGCCGTCAACCTGTCCGAGGCCGAGCTGGTGCAGCTCGAGGCCCTCCTGGCCGTGCCCATCGGCCTGGCGCTGGCGGGCGACGTGCAGCGTGGCGTCCGCCGCATCTCCCTGCTGCCCCGAGAGATGGCCGTCGTCCGGGCCCAACGGCGCCAGACCATGCTCGCCGCCGCCGCCGTGGCCGCCCTGTTCGTGCTGCTCATGCTCATCTGGGCGGCGAGGTCGGCCCAGGAGGCCAACGAGCGGGACCGGGCCAGGGAGGCCGAGCGTCGAGCGGCCCAGCTGCGCCAGGAGCGGGCCCAGCTGGGCGACACCACCACCATCGAGTCCGAGCTGGCCCAGCGCCAGGCCCAGGCCCGGGCCGTGCTGGCCGATGACGTGGCCTGGACCAGGTTGTTCAACGAGGTGGCCACGGTGATCCCCAACGACGTGTGGCTGACCTCCTTCAACGGGACCAAGGGCAACCCCGGGAGCATCACCGTGCAGGCCAACGGCTTCGATCAGACGTCCACGGCACGCTGGCTGCTGCGGGTGGGCGAGCTCAAGTCGCTGAGCGGGGTGTGGGTGCCCAACTCCGCCAAGCAGGGCGAGGGGCCGGCCGCCCTCGTCAGCTTCCAGTCGCAGGCCAACCTCACGCCCCAGGCCGTCTCCGACCGGGCCCAGCGCTTCGCCGGGGGAGGACCGTGAACCGGCGGCCCCTGCTCATCGCTGCTGGAGCGGGCGTGGCCGTGCTGGTGCTGTGGTACCTGGTCTTCTGGGGACCGCGGAGCCGGGCCCTGGACGACGCCAGGAAGCGGCGCCAGGCTGCGGAGCAGCAGGAGTCGCAGCTGCGCACCGAGATTGCCCGGCTGAGGGGGGCGCGGGGACAGGAGCCGGCCAAGAGAGCCCAGCTGGAGGCACTGCGGGTCGCCATCCCGGACGAGCCCAACCTGGCCCAGTTCATCCTCGACGCCAACGAGGCCGCCGTGCGCTCC
>JALYHE010000014.1 GCA_030776705.1 Actinomycetota bacterium
GGGGAGATGGGCCGGCGCTGGTACGAGGAGGGCAAGCTGCTCAAGAAGAAGAACACCTTCACCGACTTCGTGGCCTGCGCCCAGCACCTGGTGGACGAGGGCTACGCGTCGCCGGAGCGGCTGGTCATCCGGGGGGGCAGCGCCGGCGGGCTGCTCATGGGTGCGGTCACCAACATGCGCCCGGAGCTGTTCCGCGCCGTGGTGGCCGAGGTTCCCTTCGTCGACGTCCTCACCACCATCCTGGACGACACGCTCCCCCTCACGGTGCTCGAGTGGGAGGAATGGGGGAACCCCGCCGCCGACCCCGAGGTGTACGCCTACATGAAGTCCTACTCGCCCTACGACAACGTTGAGGCCAAGCCCTATCCGGCCATGTTCGTCACCGCCGGGGTGAACGACCCACGGGTGAGCTACTGGGAACCGGCCAAGTGGGTACAGCGGCTACGGGAGCGGACCACCAGCGGCAACCCCGTGCTGTTGAAGACGGAGATGGGCGCCGGCCACATGGGGCCCTCGGGCCGCTACGACGCCTGGCGGGACGAGGCCCAGGTGTACGCCTTCGTGCTCGACGCCGTAGGAGCGGGTGACCTCGAAAGGGGCACGGATCAGGCCGCCATGCGCTGAGCCATCTTGGTGGCCAGCGCCTGCAGCTCCGCCTGGGGATACTCCTGACGGCCCTGCTGGGAGACCAGCAAGAGCGCAACCGCTCGATCATGACGAATCCCCACGGCGTGGAAGTGGACTGTGATCCTGGCTTCGGAGTACCGCAGGGCCGTCGAACCCTTGAAGGCGACCGTCTCCTGACCCAGCACCGGGAAGGGCACGGCCGTAAACGCGATCGGCGACGCGGTGACGCCGCGCGTCTCGGGGTCTTCGGCCAGGCCTGCCTGGATCCCCTCGTTGAAGCCGTTGCTGACGGCGGTGAGGAAGTCCGGATCACGAGAGAGCGAGAACTCCTCACGGGCATCGCCTTCCTCCTCGTAGACGCTCGTCGTCGAGAAGGCGCTTCTCTCTTCGCCCTTCACGAAGTCGGGCGAGTCGACATCCACCGCCCTGCTCTCGCTCGGTTCGAAGCCCTTCGCCTCCAGCGCCTTGTCAAAAGCATCGTCAAATGCCTTACCGGACTCAGCGTCGCCCGGCTCCTCGCTGGTGTCGATGGTCCAGCCGGGGCCCAGGTCGGCGAGCGTGAGGTTGATGCGCTCAGCCCGGGCCCGGTCGGCGGCGGGGTCCGGTTTCTTCTTCGCCGGCTGGTCAGTCTTCTGCTCCGTCTTCTGGCCCGTGGTGCCGGAGCCGCCATCGCCGCAGCCCGCGAGCAGTAGCCCCAGCGACGCAAGGGCGGCGGCGATCCTCCGGCGACGCTTCACATGCCGGTTATACCGCACGCCCGGCGGGTGCGCTCAGGCCGGCTCAAGGGGAAGTTGCCGCAGGTCGATCACGCCCTGCTCGGCCCGGCCGATGACCTCGGCGATCTCGTCGCCCACCAGCTCCTCCCGCTCGAGGAGGGCGTTGCGCAGCGCCTCCACGACGGCCCGGTGGGCGTCCAGCATCCGCCTCACCTCCTGCTTGGCGGCGCCCAGGACCGACTCCACCGCCTCCCGGCCCGACTCGGTGGAGAGCACCCGGCTGGCCAGGTTGGCGCCCGTGGCGTCGGACGTGGCCTCGTAGGAGATCAGGGAACCCCCCTGGCCCAGCGAGCCCACGATCTGGGCCGCCGCCGAGGTGGCGGCCTGGAGGTCCCCGGCGGCGCCGGTACCGGACTCGCCGAAGAACAGCTCCTCGGCCACCATGCCGCCGAAGGCGATCTGGATGAGCGCTTCGATCTCCGACCTGGACCTGGTGTAGCGCTCCTCCAGCTCCGAGTGCGAGAGCAGGCCCAAGGCGTCCCCCCGCTTGATGATGGAAAGGACCTCCAGCTTGCGGCCCTTGCCGACCAGGTGGGCCACGGCGGCATGTCCGGCCTCGTGGGTGGCGATGGCCCGCCGCTCGTCCTCGGCGTAGTCGACCGGGTTCTTCAGGCCCAGCTCCTCGGTCATGCGCGCCTGCTGGAGGTCGTCCCAGTCCAGGCGGTGACCTCCGCGGCGGAGCGCCCACACCAGTGCCTCGTCCAGCAAGTGCTCGATCATGACCGGCGAGTAGCCGAAGGTCATGGCGGCCAGGGCCTCGCGCCTGGCCGGCTCGTCCAGCGCCGGGTCGTGGGCCTTCTTGGCCAGGTAGTAGTCGATGATCTCCCGCCGCCCGCTCCGGCTGGGCAGGTCGAAGTGGACGGACCGGTCGAAGCGGCCCGGGCGCAGGAGGGCGGGGTCGAGATCGGCGGCCCGGTTGGTGGCCCCGATGACCAGGATGTTGGCCGGGACGGGGCCGGGCTTGCGCAGCTGGGACCGGGCCGGCAGCCAGTGGTTGACCTGGTCGACGAACCACCCCACCAGCCGCCGCCCGGTGGGCGGGGCGTCGAAGGACTGGAGCTGGATCAGCAGCTCGTTGACCACGCCCGAGATGCCCTCCCGCGGGGTGGAGCCGCTCATGCCCGAGCGAGCGGCGCCGATGGCGTCGATCTCCTCGATGAAGCCGATGGCCCCGCCCTCCCGGCGGGCGTGGCGGCGAAGGGCCTTGAAGTAGGAGCGGATCTTGCGGTTGGTCTGGCCGTAGTACATGGACTGGAACGCCGACGAGGACACGAACAGGAACGGGACACCGGCCTCCCGGGCCATGGCCTTGGCCAGGTAGGTCTTGCCCGTCCCCGGGGGGCCCTCGAAGAGGATGGCCCGCCGGGACCGGCCGCCCATGCGGTCCTGGAAGGTGCGATGGGCCAGGAAGAGGTTGAGGGTCCTAACCACCTCGTCCACCACCACCCCGGCGCCCTTCACGTCCTCGAAGCCCACGTCGATCTCGCTGGGCCGGAACAGCACGTGCGGGGAACGGCCCGCCCCGAGAAGGGGGAAGGCCAGCGCCACGATCAGTACGAAGGTGAGCAGGAGGGCGGGGAGGAGCTCGGGCGGGAACGGGAGGTCGGGCACTCCCAGGCGGACGGGGCGCCCGGCCAGGAGGCGGGCGCCCATCCACGCCGCCACCAGGCCCAGGACCACGGCCAGGTGGCTCAGGCGTCGCTGGCGGGCCCGCTCCCGGGCCACGGCCACGTCCACCGTGGCCGTTCGGAGGACCGCTGCCTTTCCCAGGGACTCCAGCCTCATGGCCACGCTCCGTCTGCTCGCCAACCACCGCACGTGGCTCACAGCTTCCCTCGTGCCGGGCCCGGGCGCAATGCCGAGAACCGGCCGAGGGATACCCGAGTATTCCGATCGGGATTATCCTGTATTGGTGGCCGTGCCTCCGAAGCCGATCGACCCCCGAGGGCCGCGCTTCAACCAGGCCGTCCTGGCACTGGGCCTGGCGGCTGGGTTCCTGCTCGACGCCGAGCCGGTGGTGCCCGTCTTCGCCGTGGTCCTCCTCTTGGGGGCGGCCTTGGGCCCCCGCTACGGGCCCTTCCTCCGCCTCTACTCCGACGTCATCCGCCCCCGCCTGGCCCCGCCCCGTGAGCTGGAGGACCCCCGGCCGCCCCGGTTCGCCGCCGCGGTGGGCGCCGGTTTCCTCGCCGCCGCCAGCCTCGCCTTCGGTGCCGGGGCGGAGGGCCTGGGCTGGGCCCTGGCCCTGGTGGTGGCCGCCCTCGCCGGCCTGGCCGCCACCACCGGCGTGTGCGTCGGCTGCGAGCTCTACCTCCTGGCGGCCCGGCGCCGCGGCGTGGATCTGGTGTCGTGACGCGCCTCGCCGTGGTGGTGACGCTGGTCCTCCTCCTGGTGTTGGCCCGCGTCCTCTACGACCGCTGGCGACGGCTGGCGCAGGAGCCGGTACCGCCGGCGCGCCTGCCGTCGTGGCTCGTCGAGGGGTCCGACCGCACCTGGGTGGTCTTCACCACCCCCTACTGCGCCAGCTGCGGCCCCTTGACCGACCGGCTCCGGGCGTACGACCCCTCGGCCCGGGTCGTCACCGTGGACGCCACGCGCCACCGGGGCCTGGCCGACGACTTCTCGGTGCGTACGTCGCCCACGGTCGTGCTGGGCGACTCACAGGGCCAGGTGCAGCTGCGACTGGTGGGAGCCGCGGCCGTGCGGGAGATGCTGGACGGGGCGACCCAGGGTCAGGTGCGCAGGCCGGCGTAGGGCTGCCGGTCCGGGGGCAGGTCGTCGCGGCGGGGGTTGGAGAGGTCCCGCTTGGACAGCACCGGTTCGGCCACTCCCCAGTCGGCACCGACGGCGGGATCGTCCCAGGCCACGCCCAGCTCGTCCTCGGGGTTGTAGTAGCCGTCCACCAGGTACGTGATGGTGACGTCGGTCAGGGCCGCGAAGCCGTGGGCCACGCCGGGGGGGATGAAGACCCCCTTCTCGGCTCCGTCGCCGATCTCGATCTCGAGGGTCGCCCCGTCGGTGGGCGAACCCTGGCGAAGGTCGTGCAGCACCACCCGGGCCCGGCCCCGGGGCACGTACCAGTAGTCCGCCTGGTGCAGGTGGTAGTGGAGGCCGACGACCGTGTCGGCCTGGCGGTCGGCCCGGTTGGCCTGCACCATCTCTCGACCGTTGGAGAACCACGACCGGCGGTAGGTCTCCGAGAACCGGCCTCGCTCGTCACCGTGGGAGTCGGGCTCGACGATCACTACGCCCTCGATGACCTCGGACTGGATGACGTTCGGCATGGACGGGCCAGGCTAACGGCTAGGTCGGGCGCCGATCCGGGTCCGGGACTGTGCCACCACCACCAGCCCGATCACCACGCCGGCCAGCACCCCCGCCGTGCCCGCCTCCCCGTCCCGCACGGTGCCCACAGCGGCCGCGGCGGTGAGGAGCAGGTTGCGCACCAGGGTGTCCACGCCCACCGCCTCCGACGACGCCTCGCCGAAGCACCCGCACGGGACGTCCTGGCGCAGGCGCAGCCGGATGGCCACGGCCACCGTGAACACACCCAGGAGGGCGCAGGCCACACCTGCCGTCCACCGCCCGCCCACCTGGGCCATGAGCAGGCCGCCCAGCACCAGCTCCGCCCACGGCAGCACGGCGATGACCCACCGCGGGGCCCCGAACTCGGCTGCCGCCTGGGGCCAGGCCCGCTGGCCCAGCTTGAAGGCGCCGGCCAGCAGGAGGACGGTGCCGACGGCGACTCGCTCCACGACCCCGCTCCCGGCCTAGGGCTCGAAGCGCCCGTAGCCGCCCCGGTAGAACAGGAGGGGTGAGGCCTCGCGGCTCACGTCGAGGTCCACCACCCGGCCCACCACGATGAGGTGGTCACCCGCCTCGTGGATGGCCTCGATCCGGGCGTCCACCCACGCCAGCACGCCGTCCAGCACCGGTGATCCGGTGGCGTGCGAGCCCCGCCACCCGATCCCCTGGAACTTGTCGAGCCCACGGGTGGCGAAGCGCCGGCACAGCACCTCCTGGTCGTGGGCCAGGATGTTGGCGCAGAACACGCCGGCGGCCCGGATGCGGGGCCAGCTCAAGATGGCGCTGCCCGGGCACATGGCCACCAGCGGGGGCTCCAGCGACACCGAGGTGAACGACTGGGCCGTGAACCCGATGGGCTCCCCGTGCTCCACGGCGGTGACGATGCTGACCCCGGTGCAGAAGTGACCGAGCACCTGGCGGTAGCGCGCCGTGTCGAAGGACGGCGACGCGCTCAGCTCGGTGTCATCGGGCAAGGGCGCCAGCCTCCCGCGGGCACCGCACAC
The DNA here is from genome assembly GCA_030776705.1 of Actinomycetota bacterium. GTDB lineage: Bacteria > Actinomycetota > Acidimicrobiia > Acidimicrobiales > JALYHE01. The sequence goes on from JALYHE010000014.1 coordinate 5,711, forward strand.
CCGTCCAGCACCTCGGTAGCCGTCAGCGGAGGCGTCAGCGGGAGCCGGCGGCCACCAGCCCCTTGCGCTGCAGCATGACCTTCAGGTCGTGGGGGCTCGAGGCCGTCATCATGGCGTCCCGCAGGTCCACGGCCCCTTCGGCGTAGAGCTTGGCCAGGGCCTGGTCGAACGTCTGCATGCCGTAGTACTCGCCGTCGGCGACGATCTCGTGGATGTCCGAGGTCTTGTGGGGATCGACGATGCACTGCTGGATGCGCCCGTTGACCACCATCACCTCGAGGGCCGCCACCCGGCCGGAGCCGTTGCTCCTCGGCACCAGGCGCTGGCAGATCGTGCCCCGGAGGGCTCCGGCCAGGGCCACCCGGACCTGGTTCTGCTGGAAGGGCGGGAAGAAGTCCACCACCCGGTTGATGGTCTCGGTGGCGTCGATGGTGTGCAGGGTGGAGAACACCAGGTGACCGGTTTCCGCCGCCCGCAGGGCCGTCTCCACCGTCTCGGTGTCGCGCATCTCGCCGACCAGGATCACGTCGGGGTCCTGGCGCATGGCGGCCCTCATGGCGCTGGCGAAGTTGTCGGTGTCGAACCCCACCTCCCGCTGGTTCACCTCGGCCATCTCGTCGCGGTGGAGGACCTCGATCGGGTCCTCGATGGTGACTATGTGGACCTCGCGGGTGCGGTTGATGTGGTCGATCATGGCGGCGAGCGTCGTGGTCTTGCCCGAGCCCGTGGGCCCGGTCACGAGCACCAGGCCCCTGGCCTCGTTGGCCAGCCGGGCCACCACCTCGGGCAGGCCCAGCTCCTCGAAGCTGGCAGCCGAGGTCCTCACCCGGCGGAACACCATGGCGATGGAGCCCCTCTGGCGGAAGACGTTGACTCGGAAGCGGCCCACCCCCGACAGGGCGTAGGCGAAGTCGGCCTCGTTGCGGGCTGCGAACTGCTCGGCCACCACCGGGCGCATGATGGCGGCGGCCATCTCCTCGGTGTCGTGGTCGGTGAGCCGGTCCTCTCCCTCCAGGGTCGACAGCGAGCCGTGCACCCGCACCCGTGGCGGGGACCCCACCTTGATGTGCAGGTCGGAGGCCTCGATGCCGCTCATGGCGCGCAGAACCCGGTCCAGCTTCTCGTGAGCCATGCGATCTACATCGGCGGGAAGGCGCGCCGTCCTGAGAGGAGATGCCCGTCCTCGTAGCAGGTGGCGGCGGGCCGCCGACCGGGGCCGGTCAGCGGCGGCCGCACCAGAACACGTCGACCACGTGCGGTAGCGGGAAGCGATCGCCCAGGTCGGCCACCAGCTCCCGGGCCTGGTCGAGCACCCGCTGGCGCTCGCCGTCGGGGAGCACGGCGATGAAGCTCATCGACGAGAGGCGCATGACCAGGCGCTCGGCGTCCATCTGCTGGTCGAAGGCGAAGTGGGCCTCCTCGAGCGGCGTGAAGAGCTCGGTGCGCCCGAAGACCGAGCGCCAGCCGCCATGGCGGTACCGGGGGACGGCAATCTCGTAGGGCTGGATCAGCTCGTACAGGGCGCGCACCCAGGGCACCCGCTCGTCCCGCAGGGCCCACATGAGCCCCAGGTGGCCGCCCGGGCGCAGCAGCCGATGGATCTCGGCCAGGGCCTCGTCACCCCGGAACCAGTGGAACGCCTGGGCCGCCACCACGGCGTCGCAGCAGGCGGCCGGCAGGGTGGTCGCCTCGGCTGTGCCGTCCACCACCTGGACGCCCGGCACCGCCTCGGCCAGCTTCTCTCGCATCTCCGCCACCGGCTCCACGCCCACCACCCGGGCTCCCCGGTCGGCCAGGAGGCGGGTCAGCTTGCCCGTTCCGGGGCCCAGCTCCACCACGTCGACGCCCTCTTCGATGCCCGTGGCCCGGCACAGGGTGGTCACAGCGTCGGAGGGATAGGTGGGTCGCCCCTGCTCGTAGGCGTCCGTGGCCCCGAAGCCGGCGGCCGCGACGGGGTGGAGGGCATCCGGCACTCGTCGCCCTCAGGGCGTGGGCTCGGCCCACACCCTCATGTCCCGGAGCACCGGGGCGCCGTAGGCGGTCACCATGGCCACGTCGGCGGCGTCCCGGCCCCGCCCTATCACCACCCTGCCCACCCGGGGCACGTTGTTGCGGGGGTCGAACGTCCACCAGCGGTCGCCGAGGTAGGCCTCGAACCAGGAGCAGAAGTCCATGGGGTCCTCAGGCACGGGCGCGTCGACGTTGGGCAGGTACCCGGACACGTACCGGGCCGGCACGTTCAGGCTGCGGCAGAACGTGACTCCCACCTGGGCGTAGTCCCGGCACACGCCCGTTCCGCTCTCCACCACGTCCACGGCGGTGGTGAGGGGGTC
>JALYHE010000015.1 GCA_030776705.1 Actinomycetota bacterium
AGGCGGTCACGGGCGGCCGGTTCCACCCCAACTACGACCGCATCGGTGGCCTCAAGGACGACCTCCCCAAGGGCTGGGTCGCCGAGGCCAAGGCCGTGATGGTGCGGGTACGGGCCTTCTGCGACGAGATGGAAGACCTCCTGATGGGCAACGAGATCTTCGATCGACGGTGCCGGGGGATCGGGGTGATCCCCGCCGCGGTCGGCCTCGAGTACGGGCTCTCCGGTCCCAACATCCGGGCCAGTGGCGTCGACTGGGACCTGCGCCGGGACGAGGACTACCCGCTGGCGTGGAAGCACTGCGACTGGAAGGTGTGGACCCATCCCGACGGCGACTCCTTCGCCCGGTACTGGATCCGCCTCCAGGAGACGAGGGAGGCCACCAGGATCGTCGAGCAGCTCCTCGACGGGCTGCCGGCGGGGCCCATCCAGGCCAAGGTGCCCCGCATCATCAAGGTCCCGCCCGGCGAGGCCTGGGTGCACACCGAGAACCCGCTGGGCGAGATGGGCTACTACGTGGTGAGCAAGGGCGGGCTGGGGCCGTTCCGGGTAAAGATCCGAAGCGCCTCGTTCAACAACGTGTCCGTGCTCCCCTGGGTCCTGCGGGGCGTCTTCGTCCCCGACGTCATCACCATCCTCGCCTCCCTCTACTTCATCCTGGGTGACATCGACCGATGACGCTGGCCGTCGACCTCGCCTACTGGCAGTCCACCGGCCTCAAGGTGCTGGTCGTCCTGGCCGTGATCCCGGCCGGCGCCCTCGTGCTCGGCTACGTGTTCCTGCTCAAGATGATGAGCCACATGCAGAGCCGTCTGGGGCCCATGGAGGCCGGTCCGCACGGCACGCTCCAGCTGGTGGCCGACGGGCTCAAGTTCCTCCAGAAGGAGGACATCTTCCCGGCACGAGCCGACCGCTTCGTGTTCGCGGTGGCACCCGTGGTCGTGCTCATGTCCACCTTCCTGCTCTACGTGGTCATACCCGCCGGACCCCGGCTCGTGGTCGAGGATCTCGACACCGGTGTCTTCTTCGCGCTGGCCGTGTCGTCGCTGTCGGTGCTCGGCATCTTGATGGCGGGCTGGGCCTCGGCCAACAAGTACTCGCTGATCGGCGCCCTGCGGGCCGCGGGCCAGCTGATCGCCTACGAGCTGCCCCTGGTCCTCGCCGTCGTCGGCGTGGTCATGCAGGCCGGCACCATGAGCCTCCAGGGCATCGTGCGGGCCCAGGCCGAGGGAGAGATCTTCGGCATCGGAGCCGTCGGCAACCCGTTCATCCTCACCCAGGCCGTCGGCTTCGTGGTCTTCGTCGCCGCGGCCCAGGCCGAGCTGGCCCAGACGCCGTTCGACATGCCGGTGGCCGAGTCCGAGCTGGTGGCCGGGTACATGACCGAGTACACCGGCTTCCGCTTCTTGTTCTTCTTCATGGCCGAGTTCGGGACGGCGTTCGCCCTTGCCGCCATCGGCGCCACCCTCTTCCTCGGGGGCTGGTATGCCCCCGGGCTCGAGGGAACCCTCGGCGACCTGGCCGGCCCCATCGTGCTCGGCGCCAAGATCATGCTCGTCGCCTTCCTGATCTTCTGGTTCCGCTTCACCTTCCCGCGCCTGCGGGAGGACCAGCTCCAGGCCGTGGCCTGGAAGTACCTGATACCGATCTCCCTCGCCAACATCGTGGCGACCGGAGTGCTCAAGGTGGTGTTCTGATGTCCGTCCTCCATGTCGCGATCATCGGCCAACTGGGGGCCCGACATCGCGACATGGACAGCGGGGAGGAGAGCTGATGCCGCACGTGCCCGGGCTCCTGAAGGGACTTGGCGTCACGTTCAAGACCATGACCAGGCCGGCCGTCACCGTGCAGTACCCCCACGTGAAGGAGGCGCCGCCCACCCGGGCCCGGGGGGTGATCGCCCTCAAGGAGGAGAACTGCACGGTCTGCATGCTGTGCGCCCGCCAGTGCCCCGACTGGTGCATCTACATCGAGGGCTACAAGGACAAGGCCCCTCCGCGAAGGGAGGGCGGCAAGCCCCGCACGGTGCAGAAGCTCGACCGCTTCGACATCGACTACGGCCTGTGCATGTACTGCGGCATCTGCGTCGAGGTGTGCCCGTTCGACGCCCTGTTCTGGAGCCCGGAGTACGAGTACTCCGAGGTCAAGATCGCCGACCTCCTCCACGACAAGGACCGGCTCGGGGAGTGGATGAAGACGGTTCCCGAGCCGCCTCCCCTGGAGGCCGGCGCCGAGACCAAGAGGGGCGCCGGCAAGTAGCCATGGTGGCCCAGAACTTGGTCTTCGGCGTGCTGGCCGCGGCCATGGCCGTCGCCGCGGTGAGGGTGGTGACCACCCAGAACATCGTTCACGCCGCCCTGTACCTGCTGGTGGTGCTGGCCGGCGTGGCCGCCCTGTACGTGTTGCTGGCGGCCGAGTTCACGGCCGTCGTCCAGGTGATCATCTACATCGGGGCCATCCTCGTGCTGTTCCTCTTCGGCGTCATGCTGACGCGGGCTCCGCTCGGGCGCACCGCCGACCTCGACAACGACCAGCGGTGGCTGGCCCTCGTGGTCTCCCTGTGCCTGTTGGGCGTGGTGGGAGCCGTCCTGGCCGACGCCTACGGTGCCGACAAGCTCCCGAAGGACGCAGAGGTGCAGCGCACCGGCGAGGTGGCCATCTCGATCTTCCAGACCTACGTCGTGCCCTTCGAGGTCATCTCCGTCCTGCTGCTCGCCGCCCTGGTGGGCGCCGTCGTCATCGCCAGGCGCGACTAGTGGGGCCAGTCGGAGCAGGGATGCACTAGCGGTGTACCTGAACCAGTTCCTCCTGCTGGCCGCGTTCCTGTTCGCCGTGGGCGTGTACGGCGTCCTGGCCCGCAAGAACGGCGTGCTGGTGCTCATGTCCATCGAGCTCATCCTCAACGCCGTGAACATCAACCTTGTGGCCTTCGGCCTGTTCCGGGAGACGGTGGTGGGGCAGGTGTTTGCCCTGTTCGTGATCGCCGTGGCTGCTGCCGAGGTGGGTGTGGGGCTGGCCATCGTTCTGCTCATCTACCGCAACCGCCAGTCCATCGACCTCACCGAGGCCGACCTCATGAGGGGCTGAGGCGGGTGCTCGAGAACGCCTGGGTCGTACCCGCCATCCCGGTGCTGTCGTTCGTGCTCATCCTCCTCTTCGGGAAGCGCCTCCCGAGGGGCGGCCACGAGATCGGCGTCCCTGCCCTCCTGCTGGCTTTCGTCCTGTCCTGCGTGGCCGCCGTCCAGTGGGTGCAGCGGCCCGCCGACCTGGAGGTGAAGGGAAGGAAGGGAAAGGCCGAGGGCCACGCCTTCGCCCCTGCCCACTTCCAGGAGCGCCAGCACGAACCGGGGCACGGCCAGGAGAAGGAGCCGCATGGAGCGTCTGCGCAGCACTCCACCAGCGCCAGCGCGCCCAAGGCCGAGAAGGGAGGCGAGCACAAGGCGGAGCCCATCCGGCGCCCGGTGGTGCGGGAGGTCACCTGGTTCGAGAACGGCCAGGCGAGGGTCAGGGCCGGTACCCACATCGACGGCCTCGCCGTCGCCATGCTCGTGGTCGTCACCCTCATCTCACTGCTGGTCCACGTCTTCTCCACGAGCTACATGGACGGCGACCGCCGCTACACCCACTACTTCGCCTCCCTGAGCCTGTTCAGCGGCGGGATGCTGATCATGGTCACGGCCAACAACGCCCTCCAGCTGCTCGTGGGCTGGGAGATCATGGGCCTCTGCTCCTTCATGCTCATCGGGCACTGGTGGGAGGAGCGCAACAACTCGAACGCCGCCCTCAAGGCCTTCCTCACCACCCGGACCGGGGACGTGGGCCTGCTCATCGGCGTGGCCGTGCTCTTCTTCGCCGCCGGGCAGACCTTTGACATCGCCGACATCAACCAGAGGGCCCTGGCCGGCGCCATCCCGCACGCCGTCCTGCTGGCCGCAGCGGCAGGGGTGCTGTGCGGGGTGATCGGGAAGAGCGCCCAGTTCCCCCTCCACACCTGGCTGCCCGACGCCATGGCCGGCCCCACGCCCGTGTCGGCGCTCATCCATGCCGCCACCATGGTGGTGGCCGGCGTCTACCTCGTGGCCCGCCTGTACGGGGTGTTCTGGTCGGCGTTCGACATCGGAGGCGGCGGCGTCAACCCCGTCGCCTTGGTGGGGGGCGTCACCGTGCTCATCGCCGCCCTCCTGGCCTTCGTCCAGACCGACATCAAGAAGGTGCTGGCCTACTCCACCGTCAGCCAGCTCGGCTACATGGTCATGGCGCTGGGCGTGGGGGCGTGGACGGCGGGGATCTTCCACCTGACGACCCATGCGTTCTTCAAGGGCCTGCTGTTCCTGGGGGCCGGTTCGGTCAGCCACGCCGTGCACAGCTTCGACATGAAGAAGGACATGGGCGGCCTCCGCCACCACATGCCCATCACCTACCGGACCTTCCTCGTGGGCGCGCTGGCCCTGGCCGGCATCCCTCCCCTGGCCGGGTTCTGGTCCAAGGACGAGATCCTCCTCGGGGCGTCGGGCAACGGGTACCCCCTCTTCTTGGTGGTGGGGCTGGTGGGGGCCGGCCTGACGGCGGCGTACATGACCCGCTGCGTGTACCTCACCTTCTTCGGCCAGTATCGGGGCCACGGCCAGCCTCACGAGTCGCCTCCGGCCATCACGGTGCCGCTGGTGGTGCTGGCCGCCCTCTCGGCGGGAGCCGGGTTCCTGAACGTGCCCGGCGGTGAGTGGTTCTCGAACTGGACGGAGAATGAGACGGTGCTCTCGGCCGGGGTGGCTCACCACTCCTTCTCCGTGGTGGTGGCCGCCCTGGGCACAGCCTTCGGCGCCGCCGGGGTGGCGGGCGCCTACGCCTACTACTGGCGCAACCTGGGTCCCCACCGCCTCACCGAGCGGAGCCGGCCGGCCTTGGCCGGCTACCGCATCCTGGAGAACAGGTACGGCCTCGACCATCTCTACACGGACGTTGTTGTGGGCGGCATCAAGGGGCCGCTGGCCCGGGCCGCCTACTGGGTCAACCAGCGGGTCATCGACGGGGTCGTGAACGGCGTGGGGTTGGCGGCCCGGGGTGTGGCCCGCTTCGTGTACGACTTCATCGACCAGAAGGTCGTGGACGGCGCCGTGAACGGTGCCGGCGTCACGGCCGAGGGCGGGGGCAGCATCCTCCGTCTGCTGCAGACGGGGCGGGTGCAGCAGTACGCCGCCTTCCTCTTCGGGGCCGTCGTCGTGCTCGGCGGGGCCCTCGTCCTCTTCACCACCGGATAGGAGAGCGCCGACCGATGTTCGAATCCTGGGCCCTGACCCTGGCGGTCTTCGTCCCCGCCGTGGGGGCGGTTCTGCTCGTCGCCGTGCCCAGGCGGTCAGAGGGCCTGGTGAAGCTGGTGGCCCTGGCCACCACCGTCGCCACCGCCGCGGTGGTGGTCGGCATCCTGGCCCGGTTCGACTACGGGTCCAGCGACGCGCTGCAGTTCGAGGTCGACAGATCGTGGATCGACGTCATCCACAGCCGCTACCACGTGGGCGTGGACGGCATCTCGCTGCCCCTGCTGGCCCTCTCGACGCTCGTCACGCTCCTGTGCGTGGTCTACTCCTGGGAGCACTTCCCGGAGCCGCACAACCCCAAGGCGTTCCTAGCCCTCATGCTGGTGCTGGAGACGGGGATGAACGGCACCTTCGTGGCCCAGGACCTCATCTTGTTCTTCGTCTTCTTCGAGCTGGTGCTGCTGCCCATGTACTTCATGATCGGGGTCTGGGGAGGGCCGAACCGCCAGTACGCGGCCATCAAGTTCTTCCTCTTCACCCTGTTCGGCTCGGCCCTCATGATCCTCGGCTTCCTGGCCCTGTACTTCAAGGGCGGCAACACCTTCGACATACCGGAGCTGGTGGCCAACGGCGGGTCCATCGCACGCGACACGCAGATCCTTATCTTCGGCGGCCTGTTCATGGGCTTTGCCATCAAGGTGCCCATGTTCCCGTTCCACACCTGGCTGCCGGACGCCCACACCGAGGCGCCCACGGTGGGGTCGGTGATACTGGCGGCGGTCCTCCTGAAGATGGGTACCTACGGCTTCGTGCGCGTCGCCGTGCCGGTACTCCCCGAGGCGGCACAGGCGTGGGCTCCGTGGATCGGGCTGCTGGCCGTGGTCGGCATCATCTACGGCGCCCTGGGGTGCCTGGCCCAGAGGGACCTCAAGCGGCTCATCGCCTTCTCGTCGGTGGCCCACATGGGCTTCGTCATGCTCGGGATCGCCACCTTGACCGACTATGGCATGAACGCCGCCGTGTTCGGCATGGTGGCCCACGGGCTCATCACGGGGATGCTGTTCTTCATCGCCGGCTCCATCCAGGAGCGCTACGAGACCCGTGAGATGGCGCGGCTCGGCGGGCTGCTCCTCCAGGCCCCGAGGATGGGCTGGATCCTGGGCTTCTGCGCCATGGCGTCCCTCGGCCTGCCCGGCCTGGCCGGTTTCTGGGGGGAGTTCCCCGCCATCCTGTCCGCCTACCAGCCCGCCCCCGGCCTGTCGCCGGGGCTGTTCCGCATCTACATGGTGGTGGCCGGCGTCGGCACCGTCTTCGCCGCCGGCTACCTGCTCTGGATGTACCAGCGCACCGCCTTCGGCACCACGAACGAGGAGTTCGCAGACCTCCACGTCCACGACGTCCACGGTCCGGAGTGGGTGGCGTGGACCCCGATGCTCGTCCTCATCGTGGTGCTGGGCGTGTTCCCGGGACTGCTGTTCCGCATAACCGACGGCGCCGTGCAGACGTTGACCACCGCCCTCCAGGCGGTGGGCTGAGCCGCCGTGCCGGGCCTCCTGGCCGTTGCCTCCGCCTTCCAGGCGCCGCACCTGGACTACGCCGCGCTGGCCCCCGAGCTGGTGCTCAGCGGGGTGCTGGTCGCCGTTCTCCTCGTCGACCTGGTGGTGGAGGAGGACCGCAAGCAGCTGGTGGCCCAAGTCGCCGGCCTCGGGCTCCTGGCCAGCCTCCTGCCCGTGGTGTACCTGGCCGTGGCCGGCGACGACCGCTCCATGTTCTCGGGCGCCTACGTGGTGGACGACTTCGCCCTGGTGCTGAAGGCCCTGTTCCTCGTGAGTGGCTACGTCGTGCTCCTGATGTCGACGGACTACATAGAAGAGGGCGACTACTGGAAGGGGGAGTTCTCCTTCCTGGTCCTGTCCTCGCTGCTGGGCATGGTCGTGATGTGCTCGGCCCGGGACCTGATCACGATCTTCGTCGCCCTGGAGCTGCTGTCCCTCCCCGCCTACCTGCTGGCCGGGTGGCGCAAGCGGGACCTCAAGAGCAACGAGGCCTCGCTCAAGTACTACCTGCTGGGTGTGTTGTCCTCGGCCGTGATGCTGTACGGGATGTCGCTGGTGTTCGGCGCCACCGGCGCCACCGTCCTGGCCGACATCGCCCAGGAGGTCGGCGGTCCCGCCGGCGACCGGCCCCTGATCGCCCTCGGCATCTTCTTCATCGTCGTGGGCTTTGCCTTCAAGGTGTCGGCCGTCCCGTTCCACTTCTGGGCCCCCGACACCTACGAGGGCGCGCCCACCCCGGTGACGGCCTTCCTGTCGGTCGCCTCCAAGGCGGCGGGCTTCGTGGCCCTCCTCCAGCTGGTCTTCGTCGGCTTCTTCGGCCAGACCGACGTATGGCAACCGCTGTTCTGGGTCCTGGCCGCCCTCACCATGACCGTCGGGAACCTGGTGGCGCTGCGCCAGACCAACATCGTCCGGCTGCTGGCCTACTCCTCGGTGGCCCAGGCCGGGTACATGCTGGTCCCCTTCGCCGTCGCCGGGGACAGCCAGGAGGCAGCGGGGACGGCGCAGACGGCGGTGATCGTCTACCTGCTCATCTACTCGGCCATGAACCTAGGAGCCTTTGCCATCGTCATGGCCGTGGCCCGCAAGACCCTCTCCGGTGAGATCGCCTCCTATGGAGGGCTCTTCACCTACGCCCCGGGCCTCACCGTGCTCATGACCATCTTCCTCTTCTCGCTGGCCGGCATCCCGCCCCTTGGCGGATGGTTCGCCAAGCTGTACGTGTTCCAATCCGCCATCGACGCCGGCACGACATGGGCCGTGGTCCTGGCCGTGGTGGCCGGGGTCAACTCCGTGATCGCCCTCTTCTACTACTCGGCCGTGGCCCGGGAGATGTGGATGCGTCCCGTTCCCGACGACGACCGCACTGCCATCCGCGTACCCCCCGCCCTGGGAGCAGCCCTCGGTGTGACCGCCGTGGTGGTGGTGGTCGTCGGCCTCTTCCCGGGCCTCGTCGCCCGTTTCGCCGACCTGGCCCAGCTGGCTGTGAGGTGACTGGGACCGTCTCTCCCACCTGCGTTTGATCGACCGACCCCCTATGTCCGGTGATCGAACCGGTGTCCGGGCGAGGATCCTCGAGCGCATCCACCGCCTCGGCCCCCTTTCGTTCGCCCACTACCTCGAGATGGCCCTCTACGACGAGGGCGGCTTCTTCGCCACGGGAGGCGGGGCGGGAAGAAGGCGCGACTTCCTCACCAGCCCCGAGGTGGGGCCCCTCTTCGCCACCGTCATGGCCCGGGCCCTGGACGCCTGGTGGGAGGAGCTGGGCCGGCCCGACCCGATGGTGGTGCTGGAGGCGGGCGCCGGGGAGGGCACCCTGGCCGCCGGCATCCGCCGGGCCGCCCCCGCCTGCTCGAGCGCCCTGCGCTACGTGCTCGTGGAGCGCTCGCCCACCCTCCGGGCCCGGCAGGGCGACCACCTGGCCCTCGAGCCCCCCAGCGCGGTGCTGGCCACTACCGGGGACCCGGACGAGGAAGGCGAGGCCCATCCGCTGGCCGGGACCGGGCCGGTGTTCACCTCGCTGGCCGAGCTGCCCGGCCCCTCGGTGGTGGGCGTCGTCCTGGCCAACGAGCTCCTGGACGACCTGCCCTTCCTCCTCCTCGAGCGCGGCGACGGCGACTGGGCCGAGGTCCGGGTGGGTGAGGCGGGCGGTGACCTGGTCGAGGTGCTGGTGCCCGCCGCCCCCCAGCTGGCGGCCGAGGCCGGCCGGCTGGCCCCCGACGCCCCGGAGGGAGGGCGCATACCGCTGCAGCACGCAGCCCGGGCCTGGCTCCAGGACGCCCTGGCCTGCCTGGAGCGAGGCCGGGTCGTCGTGATCGACTACGCCGACGAGACGGCATCCCTCGCCACCCGACCGTGGCAGGACTGGGTGCGCACCTATCGCCGCCATGGCCGCGGCGGGCACCCCCTGGCCGTTCCCGGCGCCCAGGACGTGACCTGCGAGGTGGCCGTGGACCAGCTCTCGGTGGTCCGGGCCGCGTCCTCCGACCGGAGCCAGGCGGACTTCCTACGGAGCCACGGGCTGGACGGCATGGTGGAGGGGGCTCGGGCCACCTGGACCGAGATGGCCCACCGCGGCGACCTCCCGGCGCTGCAGGCCCGCAGCCTGGTCGGCGAGGCGGCGGCCCTCACCGACCTCACCGGCCTCGGTGCCTTCCGTGTCCTCGAGTGGGAGGTGTGACGAGCGCCGCGCTCTGCCCACCCCTTGGGGTGTCGTAGGCTCCGCCCCGAGTGGCCGTCGAGCAGGGGGCAGCGAGATGAGCCAGGCCAGCGGACCGGTAGCGGGCATCGAGTCCTTCTACCTCGAGGACCGTGCCTTCGAGCCCCCGGTCCACTTCCGGGAGAGGGCACTGGTTGCCGACCGGGCCATGTACGAGCAGGCGGAGCAGGACTGGCAGGGCTTCTGGGCCCACCAGGCGTCGGAGCTGCTGGAGTGGTTCGACCCCTGGGACACGGTCCTGGAGTGGAAGCCGCCCTTCGCCCGCTGGTTCCTGGGCGGAACCCTCAACGTGTCCCACAACTGCCTGGACCGCCACGTCGCCGCCGGCCGGGGCGACCGGGTTGCCTTCCACTGGGAGGGGGAGCCGGGCGACACCCGCACCATCACCTACGCCGAGCTCCTGGACGAGGCCCAGCGCTTCGCCAACGTGTTGAGGGGACTGGGCGTGGCCCGGGGCGACCGGGTGGCCATCTACATGCCCATGATCCCCGAGCTGCCCGTGGCCATGCTGGCCTGCACTCGCCTGGGGGCCGTCCACTCCGTGGTGTTCGGCGGCTTCTCGTCCGACGCGCTGCGGGACCGCATCATCGACGCCGAGGCCAAGGTGCTGGTCACCGCGGACGGCGGATGGCGCCGGGGATCGGCGGTCCCGCTCAAGGCCAACGCCGACGCCGCCCTCGAGCAGACGCCGTCGATCGAGCACGTGGTGGTGGTCCGGCGCACGGAGACGGACGTGGCCATGAGGGACGGGCGGGACCACTGGTGGCACGAGCTGGGCCAGGGCGTTGAGCCGCGCTGCGAGCCCGAGCGCATGGACTCCGAGGACCTCCTCTACCTGCTGTACACCTCGGGCACCACGGCCAGGCCCAAGGGCATCATGCACACCACGGGTGGCTATCTCACCCAGGTGGCCTTCACGCACCGCTATGTGTTCGATCTCCACCCGGACGAGGACGTGTACTGGTGCGCCGCCGACATCGGTTGGGTCACGGGCCACAGCTACATCGTCTACGGCCCCCTGGCCAACGGAGCCACCGGCGTCATGTACGAGGGCAGCCCCGACTTCCCGGCCAAGGACCGCTGGTGGTCCATCGTCGAGAGGTACGGGGTTAGCATCCTCTACACCGCGCCCACCGCCATCCGCACGTTCATGAAGTGGGGGGCCGGGGAGCCCGCCAAGCACGATCTTTCCTCGTTGCGCCTGCTGGGCAGCGTGGGCGAGCCCATCAACCCCGAGGCCTGGATGTGGTACTGGGAGCACGTCGGGGGCGGACGCTGCCCGGTGGTCGATACCTGGTGGCAGACCGAGACGGGCGCCATCATGATCGCCCCCCTGCCGGGCGTGACCACCCTGAAGCCGGGGTCGGCCACCCTTCCCCTCCCCGGGATCGAGGCCGAGGTGGTGGACGACGGGGGCCGTCAGGTGTCCGAAGGAGGCGGCTACGTCACCCTCACCCGCCCGTGGCCGTCCATGCTGCGGGGGATCTACGGAGACCCGGAGCGCTACCGGGATACCTACTGGAGCCGCTTCGAGGGCCGCTACTTCGCCGGAGACGGGGCCCGGGTCGACGAGGACGGCTACTTCTGGTTCATGGGTCGAGTGGACGACGTCATGAACGTGTCGGGACACCGAGTCTCCACCACCGAGGTCGAGTCGGCCCTGGTCGACCACCCGAGCGTGGCCGAGGCGGCGGTGGTGGGGGCCCGCGACGAGACCACGGGCCAGGCCATCATCGCCTTCGTCACCCTCCGGGGAGGCCACGAGGCCACCCACGAGCACGGGCAGGAGCTCCGTCGCCACGTCGCCACCAGGATCGGCCCCATCGCCCGGCCCAAGACCGTCGTGTTCACCGACGACCTCCCCAAGACCCGCAGCGGCAAGATCATGCGCCGGCTGTTGCGCGACGTGGCCGAAGGCCGGGACCTGGGCGACACCACCACCCTGGCCGACGAGTCGGTGGTCGAGGAGATACGCCAGAGGGCCCTGGCGACCCCCTCCGAGGACTGACGGGGACGGGTGGGAAGGCCCGGGGACCGGGCGATGTTGAAGGAGATGCCATGAGCAAGAACACGTTCAAGACCTACATCCTCCTCGCCTTCCTCGGTGGGCTGCTCGTCCTGGGAGGGTCCTTCTTCGGCCGGGGCGGCATGGTCATCGGCCTGGCCATCGCCCTGGTGATGGTGGGCGGTTCCTACTGGTTCTCCGACAAGCTGGCCATCAAGGCGGCCCGGGCCGTGCCCGTCAGCGAGGCCGAGATGCCCGAGTACTACCGCATCGTCAGGGAGCTCAGCCAGCAGATGGGCATGCCCATGCCCAAGCTCTACGTGACGCCCGACGTGCAGCCCAACGCCTTCGCCACGGGCCGCAACCCGCACCACGCCGCCGTGGCCGTCACCCAGGGGATCCTGCAGATCCTGGACTGGGACGAGCTGCGTGGGGTGCTGGCCCACGAGATGAGCCACGTGGGCAACCGGGACATCCTCATCGGCTCGGTGGCCGCCGCCGTGGCCACGGCCATCACGTTCGCGGCCCGCATGTTCATGTGGGGCGCCATGTTCGGCGGCGGGGGAGGCGACGACGACGACGGCGTCAACCCCATCGCTCTCATCGCCCTCATGATCCTGGCCCCGCTGGCCGCCATGCTGCTGCAGATGGCCCTCAGCCGCAGCCGCGAGTTCGAGGCCGACCGCACCGGCGCCCGCCTCATCGGCACGGGCGAGCCGCTGGCCAGGGCCCTGATCAAGCTCGAGCAGGGCGCCCGCCAGATCCCTATGGACGTGCAGCCCGCCCAGGCCCAGAAGTACATCGTGAACCCCCTGACCGGGCGGCGCATCCAGTTCGCCAGGTGGTTCACCACCCATCCCTCCACCGAGGATCGGGTAGCCCGCCTGCGTGCGGGCGAGTGGCAGCGGTAGACCGAGCACCAGCTTCCCTGGCGCGAGGCGCCCGCGTTGGGCAAGATACGGGCCTGCGACCGTTCAGAGTGACTTCACCAAGACCTCGGTCACGCCGCCGCCGGCTCGGTGTTGCCGCCGTGACAGTGGCCCTGATGTTCACCGCCGTCAGCGCCCAGGCCCAGATTGTCCCGCCCCTCGGGCCCCAACCCCCGCCGCAACCTCCCCAGCCCCAACCCCAGCCCCAGCCTCCGGGCAAGCAGCCTGTGCCTCCCAAGGCGGCTCCGGGGAAGCCCCAGGGCCCGGGGGGGGACACCCCTCAGCCTCCGGGTGCCCGTGCCACGCCCAAGCTCCGCAGCATCAGGACAGGTCCGCGCACGGGCGGGAACAACACCCGCCGCCTGCTCGACGCCCTCCAGCCCCTGCTGGCCCTCGGCTACAGCCAGGAGGAAGCCATCCAGCTCGGCTTCGGCCGCTTCCCGGTCGCCGGCTACGCCACCTACAGCGACGACTTCGGCGACGCCCGCCTGACGCCCTACCCCCACCCGCACGAGGGGACCGACATCTTCGCCGACTGCGGCATGCCGGTCCGTTCCCCGGCCAACGGCACCTTCTCGACGGCCGGCGGCGGGGCGGGCGGCATAGCGGCCTACGTCCGGGGCGGCGGAACCGAGTACTACCTCGCCCACCTGAGGGGCTACGCCAAGAACGTCCGGTCCGGGCAGCAGGTCAAGATCGGCGACATCATCGGCTACAACGGGAACTCGGGGAACGCCGTGGGCGGAGCCTGTCACGTGCACTTCGAGGTCCACCCCGGAGGACGGGTCGTCAACCCCAAGCCCATCCTCGACCAATGGATCAAGGAGGCGCTGGCCAACATCAACGCCCTCATCGCCTCGCTGGAGAGGGGCCGGCCCCAGGCCATCATCGCCACCGGCATCACCCGCCGGCTGGCCGACGGACGAGACGGCTTCCTGGCCGCCCCCATTCGCCCCTCGAGGGCCGAGCTGCTGTGGGCGTCGTCGGCCAGCCCCGCGGGTGGCTCCCTGCACCTGGCCCAGGCCGAGGTCACCACCCTGGCCGCTGAGATCGACTGGGACGAGCTGGCCCGCAAGAGACAGGCCGAGGTCCAGGCGGAGCAGGTGGCCGACGCCCGGGCCCGTGCCGTCCTCACGCCGCTCACTCCCCGGCGCCTGCGGGAGGTGTTGGGGATGGAGGCCCTGGGGGCTGGGCCCTAGCGGCCGGCCCTGATCTTCAGTCTCGGAAGTTCGTGAACTGGAGGGGGATCCCGAAGTCCTCGGCCTTGAGGGCGGCGATGACCGTCTGAAGGTCGTCCCTCTTCTTTCCCGACACCCGGACCTGGTCGCCCTGAGCCTGCGAGGAGACGCCCTTTAGCCCCAGGTCCTTCACGAACCGGTTGATCCTCTTGGCGTTCTCAGTTGAGACCCCCGCGTTGACGGTGATGGTCTGGCGCACGGTGCCTTTGGCCGCCTCCTCGACGTCACCCCGCTCCAGGGCCTTGAGGGAGACCTTGCGGCGAACCAGCTTCTCCTCCAGAACCTGGGCCAGGGCCCGGAGCCGGTCGTCGGTCGACGAGTGCAGGCGGATCTCGCTTCCGGCCAGCTCGACGCTGGAGCCTGTGCCCTTGAAGTCGAACCGGGTGCCCACCTCGCGGGAGGCCTGGTCGACGGCGTTCCTGACCTCTTGCATGTCGACTTCGGACACGACGTCGAAGGTCGGCATGGGGAAAGTATCCTGTCTCCGGAGGGTCGGTGCCCGAGCGGCCAAAGGGAGCAGACTGTAAATCTGCCGGCACAGCCTACGGGGGTTCGAATCCCTCCCGGCCCACCATCGACGAAGGTGCAGGTCAGCGCCGGTCTGTGCTCTAGCGAGCGTAACCCCCACTGTGTGTGGAATACAGCGAGGTGCAGGCCTTGGTTACAGATTGGTCACTGACCCCGATGCCTACACGCAGACTCACAGCACACGCCCATGCTGCGCTAGAAGTGACCGGTGGCTGATGAGAGCGAGAGAAAGCAGCGGATCATCGGCGTGGTGGTCCTGCTCGTCCTGGTGCCGCTGGTCTGGCTCCTGGTCCGCGCCCTAGTTCCAAGCGAGACCCCTAGCTTCGAGAACCCGAACTTCCTTGAAGCTGTATTCGCCAGTCGGCTGGTGATCACGGTCGTTCGTATTTCGATCTTGTTCGGCGTGTTCTATCTAGTCGTTTCGATCGTGGCGCTCGTCGCCCGACGCCAGTGGCTAAGCCGCGTCGGGCCGGTCCAAGTGGCAGAGTCCGTTCGGGCGATTGAGGAGGAACGAGATCGGCTGGAGGGGGCGCTCCGTGACGCCTTGCAGTCTTACCAGGAATTGGAACAAGAGCGGGATCGTCTAGCTGAAGCCTTAAGGGAAGCAGTTGCGTACATCGAGGGGCGCGAGGCACCCTAAAGTGTGCGCAACTCTCAGCGGACTTGAGTCTCCCCATCGAGACTTGAGTCCGAGCAGCGTTAAGGGTCGATACTGCGCCCAGAGGAGGAACCAGGTGGCTACCGCCGAGCGGCTCAACGAGCTCGTCAAGGAATACGACCGTGTCAAAGACGAAGCTGAGCGCAAGCTGGAGGAGTACAGGCGCATCTTGGATGCGTCAAGGCGTCGTAGCCAGGAGGCCCGAGAGGTGCTACGTCGAGCCCACTACCTCCGCTAGCGAAAGCTCCTAGCGCTGTGTGGCAGTCTCGCCATTCTGAGCCGCCATGCTGGAGAGGAGGCTCAAGGCTTGTCGATACGTCGCCGCCAAACGACGAGCCCGGGGCTCGTACTACGTTGGCTGACTTGGTAGACCCGGCTGGGCTGGAGATACCAGCGGGGGCGACCCACCGGCCTGTTCGGGCGCAAGTTGGATCGTTGGGACGGCAAACTGCTGAGTGAGCTTGACGAAGGCACGACCAAGGTGGTTCTCAACGATCTTCACCGCCGGCCCGGACAACGTATGCAGGGTGGCGTGATGAACGCTCAGGACCGCATCCTGGAGCGCCGGATCGCTCTCTAGGTCCTCTATCTTCTCGACCCCCGCCTTCCTGGCGGTATCACGATCAATGCCCAGGGAATGTGACCGGTGCTGCGTGTAGTCCCCGAAGTAGTCGGCGACTGCCTGCGCCCGTTCGTGGGCATCCTCCGCTCCCTTGAACATGTATGACGCCAGCCAGTCTTTGACTAGGCGCTTCGACATCTGCTCGGCGTCCTCACACTCCGCAATCAGCGACGGCCCATATTGCTGGAGAATCGGCAGCCAGGCGCCGAGCGCGGCAGGATCGTCTTTGCATTCCTCTTTTGCTCGCTCGAACTGCTCGACGATCGCCCGTGCTGGCACGTAACGGCCGCCAGTAACCGGTAGCACCTGAGGATCGATTGGCCCGAGCTGCGAGTGCGCCCCCATTACGATCGTGTCGCCAGCAAGGGCCCACATCGTCGCCGCAGACATTGCCGCTAGCGGGACGAACGCTCGGATGTGCCCATAGCGGCCTCGCAGGTAACGAACGATGCTTGCCGTGTCCTCTGCACTTCCGCCTGGGCTGTGGATGAGGAGGTCCAAGCCAGCGCCGTGCATCCCTGTGCAGACTTCCATCATGCCTTGGACGTCTTCCAGCGTGATGGCCGTCTGCGGCACGCCACCGGCTAACCAATCGCTGTAGTAGATGATGGTGTCCCGGCCAGTCAGGGCCGCTAGCTGAGCCAGGTACTTCCGACGGATGGCATCGAAGTCGGGAAGCCCCCCCCGGGCTGTCGCAGACTGGTTGAGCTCTAAGAGGATTTCGCCCCAGGTGGGCACGGACGGCAGGCTCCTTAGCTAGGAATTACCACCGGTGGCGTAGGAAACCGCGGTCGTTTGGTGGCGGACCTGAGCACCCACGAACGGGGCGAGCTTGCCGTACGTCTCAATGACCTCTTGGACACCTGGAAGCTGCTGTGCCTGCTCAACAAGCGCCTGCTGATCTTCCTGGTTCGAGGTGCTGACCGACCGTTCCACGAGATCCATGGTTACACCGTATCCCTCATTTGTTGCCTAGTCCTGATCCGTACACCAGTGTCGCCACGGCAGCGGCGGCCTGAGCGTCGGCCTCGGGCATGAGGTGGCCGTAGCGATCGTAGGTGAAGGTTACCGAGGCATGGCCCAGCCGGCGGCTGATCTCCTTGGCGTTGCGGTCGGCGGCGATCAGGTGGGCGCAGTGGGTGTGGCGCAGGTCGTGGAAGCGGATGCGAGGCAGGCCTGCCGCCTTCACCAGTCGCTCGAAGCGCTTGGCCACGGCATCGGGATGCAGGGGGCTCCCGTCTACCCGGGCGAACACGAGGTCGAGGTCGTTGTAGCCGGCTCCAATAGCAAGGCGGGTTTCGAGCTGCCGTCGTCGGTGCATTCGCAGGAGGCGCCCCGTGGTGGCGTCGAGGTCGATGCTGCGCCGGCCATGGTCGGACTTTAGGCGCTCCACGAACGTCGGGGTGTGGTCGATGACGCTCAGTTGGCGGCGCACGGTGACACGTCCGGCCTCGAGCGGGTACGCATCAAGCCATGAGAGCTTCGACACCTGTACCCACCAGGCGAGTCCGAGAGTTGATACGCGCGTGGTGACGTTGGAACCGCCCGAGCAGTCCAAGGGGAAGCTAGCTAGCCTGCATCCGTAGTGAAGCGGGCGGTGTTCGTGGTGACGCTTCTCTCTTGTGCGATGCAGGGCTGCGACACGGCCGCCAATGTCGCAGTGGTGGCTCGTTGCAAGGATCACGCGGAGCGCGTCAACACCGAAGAAAAGTACCGGGAGACGGCTGTTGCGAGGCTCCCCCCGGAGCAGGTGGAGAGCTTCGTAGGGTTCATGATGCGGCCAGAAAACCGCCAAGAGGCCAAGGGTCAAGACTGGGCGAGGTGCATGACGGAGCGCCGCTTCCGCTGTGTCCCAGCGGCCGACGGACCGCCGCCCTCGTGCAGCGACCGAGACACCACTGTGCAAAATCCCTTCCTAAGCCGCTAGCCCCTCGACCTTGGTCACACCATGGTCACGGACTTCCCAGGACTGGCCCGGACGGGTCAGCATCACCCGACGGACCGCGGGCCAAAACACGCTGCTCACAGCCGAGTTCTGTACGGGTCAGCACTGACTCGGACCGTCCGCAAGAGACTGTGAATCTGCCGGCACAGCCTACGGGGGTTCGAATCCCTCCCGGCCCACCACCTTCTTGCCCGGCGAGGTGAGCGCGGCGGCTACCTGACCGGCGGTCGCCCTTCGGCGTGGCCGACCCTGACAGGCAGCTCTTCTTCCCCTTCTTCCCGGTCGCCCGGCGGCCACAGCTTCCAGGCGGCCAGCGCCACGGCGATCCCGAGGGCCCCGCCGGCGAGCACGTCGCTGGCGTAATGGCCACGGCTTCGCACCAACGACCAGTGGGCGGCCATGGTGGCCCCCGAGAACGGGATCATCAGCACGGGGATCTCCTGGGCGGCCCCCAGCGCGAAGGCCAGGTCGCTGGCGGCGTGACCCGAGGGGAAGGAAGAGGTCGCCGGGCCGAGCTGAAACCTCCCCGCCCGGGGAGGGCGGCTTCGCCTCACGACCGGCTTGATGAGGATCTGGGCGAAGGATGCCGCCGCGTAGCACACGCCGGCTCGCAGGGCCGCCCGCCGGCCTCTCGGCCCGGACAGGGCCAGCACCCCGGCCAGGCCCACCCACACCGGGGGCTGCTGGACGAGGTCACCGGTCCTGCCGAACCAGGTCGACCCCTGACTGGAGCCCTTTCCCACCAACTTCGCCATGAGGCGATCCTCGCCCGACCGGCGTGGCCACATGGTCAATTCCGGTAGGGGGGTCGCGCTGTCTCGTCCATGGACCGATGGAACCTAGCCCACCACGCCAGACCCGGTGCGCGCCCGCTGGCCCGTGCGGCGGCGGCAGGCACGCGAGGGCTGCTCCCCTAGGTTGTGGCCTGCCCCGAGGGGATCGGCCCTCGGGGCAGCAAACGGAGCGACAGCGGCAAGAACAGGAGGGATCACTATCCGAGCGGCCCGGGCCGTGCTCTTCGCCGTCGGCTATCCAGTGGCCATCGCCGTGATCGCCCGATTCGTGCCGGTGGTCCGGGAACGGCGCTGGCGCTGGCTGGCCGCCCACCACGCCGCCGTGCTCGCCATCGTCGTGGGCTGGGCCACCCGGGGCAGCGTCTTCGGCGCCGCGGTCAACTCCGCCTGGCTGGTGGTCTCCTCGACCTGGTACGCCCTGGGCCGACCGAGGCGCCCCGGTCCCCCTACGTGAGCATCCTCTTTCTCGAGTACATAGCCCCCTCTCAGAAGGGGCTATGTACTCGAGAACGGGTGGCGCGCACGCGGCTCAGCCCTGGAGGTTGGCGTAAGCGACCTGCACGTGGAAGCCCTGCCGGTCGAGCTCCGTTCCGCCCTCGGCCGGTTCGACCCCCTGGGCGGCGGCGAAGCCGGCGCCATGGGGCACCACCCGGCCCCGGAAGGTGAGCTTGGCCCCGGGTGAGACGGCGCGCGGTGACTCGCCCGCGCCCACCAGCCGCACCCAGGCCCGAGCCTGACCGCACGCCACCCAGAACCCTTCGTTGGCAGGCACCGAGTGCACCACCGCGCCGCGCGCCTCCACCGGCGCCCTCGACAGATCCCGGAGGGAGCGGGCCCGCACGGTCTGGCCGTCATGGCCACGCAGCCCCGCACAGGAGTCCACCGGCGGCTCCGGCTCGGCCGCCACGAGCATCCACGCCGCCGCCACCGCTGCTGCCGCGCCTGCCGCCCCGCCGGCCTGCACGGGATGGTCCCGGACGCCTCGGCGGACGAACCGGAGCGCGGCGGAAGCGGCACCGGCGGGCACGAGGACCGCCAACGGCAGGCGCCGCTCCACCAGCGCCGGGACGAGGTCGGCGCAGGTGGTGCAGCCCAGGACGTGATCGGCTGCTCCGAGGGCCGACTGCCGGCGCCGGTCGCCGGCCGAGAGAGCCATCAGCACACCCCGGCAGCGGTCGGTGGGGAGCTCCATACGCCGGAGCGCCAGCAGGTAGTCGACCCGGAGCTTGGCCCGGGCCCGGGTCAGACGGGCGGCGACGGCGCCGGGCGTCGAACGGTCCTGCTCGGCAAGGGCGGTGGTGGCCACGCCGTCCACCTCGTGGGCTACGAGGGCCCGGCGCTCGGCGTCGGAGAGGGCGCGCAGCGCTGCCCTCAGGGCGTCGTGCTCCGCTCCTCGCAGGGCCACCGCTTCCGGCTGCTCGGGCTGGCGCAGGTCGGCGAGGCGGTGCTGCAGGGCTCCGCGGCGAGCCGATCGGGCCGACTCCGACGCCCACACGTTCCTGGCCGCCACGATGGCGTAGGCGACCAGAGCCTCGCCTTCCAGCTCCCGGCGGCTGGACGCCACCCGAGCAAGTGTCTCCTGGACCAGGTCGTCGAGGCGGTGAGGGTCGAACACCTTGGCGGCTAGGACCCTCCGGACTACCGGCTCGACGGCGGCCACCCGCTCCTTGGTCGAGATCGGTGCCTTCCGCATCGCGTCCTCCCGTGCGGCTGGGCGCAACCGCCATGCTGCCTCTTCTCGACCGGGCATGCACGCCGCGAGGGCACTACAGCAGGCGTTGCATGACCACGACGTCCAGCCAGCGGCCGAACTTGCGGCCGACCTCCTTCTCCACCCCCACCACCTCGAAGCCGCACGTCCGGTGGACCTCGATCGACGCCTGGTGGCCCCCCACCACCCGGGCCATGACGGTGTGGAACCCGTGCACGTTCGCCAGCCGCACCAGCTCGCGCAGCAACTCGGTGCCCACGCCACGGCGGCGTACGTCGTGGCGGACGTACAAGGAGTCCTCCACCGTGGTGGCGTAGGCGGGACGCTCCCGGTAGGGCGACAGGGACCCGAAGCCGACGACCTCCTCGCCGGCCATAGCCACGACGGCGGGATGGGCGCCGGCATGGGCCGCCAGCCACGCTCGCTGGCTGGACAGCGTGCGGGGGACCAGGTCGAAGGTCACGGTCGAACCCGTCACCTCGCGGTTGTAGATGGCCCTGATCGCCTCGGCGTCGTCCATGGTTGCCAGCCGGACCACCACAGGGGGAGACGGCTCCACGATGGCTATCATGGTCCGTTGCCACCGGTGCCCTCTTAGCTCAGTCGGCAGAGCACAGCCATGGTAAGGCTGGTGTCGTGGGTTCGATTCCCACAGAGGGCTCTCGCCCGGAAGCCTTGGCGGCGTAGCTCAGCTGGTCAGAGCACACGGCTCATAATCGTGGGGTCGTCGGTTCGAGTCCGACCGCCGCTACCGATCCACCCGAACGGTGCCGGCCTGCCCGGCAGGAAAGGGGTCGACATGCCGAAGAGCGACAAGCGCGTCAAGGTGACCCTGGCGTGCGACGTCTGCAAGCGCCGGAACTACATCACGGTGAAGAACAAGCAGAACGACCGTGAGCGCATCGAGATGCGCAAGTACTGCCGCTGGGACCGTCGCCACACAGTGCACAGGGAGACTCGCTAGTACCGCTCCGGTGTCCCGGCACCACCGTCGGTAACTTTCTCGGCAGTGAGGAGGTCGAATTCTCAAATGGGGCTGGAGCTCGCCGAGCTGGTCGCGGCTGCAAAGGCAGGTGACCGCCAGGCCTTCGAGGGGCTGGTGAGGTCCACGTGCGCCGACACCTACACCCTCGCCTATCGGCTCACCGGCAACCAGGAGGATGCGCAAGACGTGGTGCAGGAGGCCTACCTGCGGGCCTGGAAGGGGATGAAGCGCTACCGGGGGGAGGCCGCCTTCACGACCTGGCTATACCGCATCACCGCCAACTGTGCTTCCACTCACCTGGCCCGACGGTCCCGCCACCGCCACGACAGCCTCGGCGACGACCCGGTCGTCCCTGACGAGAGCCCCGAGGCCGACCCCGAGGCCCGCCTCGGTGCCTCGTCCGAGCGGGAGCGGCTCAACGCCGCCCTGCAGGGCCTCCCGGCGGAGATGCGGGCCGTGGTGGTGCTGAGGGACGTGTACGACCTGCCCCACGAGGTCATCGCCGCCGAGCTCGGCATCAGCGAGGGCGCGGCCAAGGTCCGCCTTCACCGGGCCAGGCGCAAGCTACGGGAGCGGTTGTTCCCGCTCCGGGGCGAGGAGAGCGGAGAGAGGGACGCCCATGCGGTGTGAACAGGTCACAGAGATCCTGCCTGAGGTCGTCGAGGGCGGCAGCAGCGCCGGCCCGCACGTCCTCGGCCACGTCGAGTCTTGCCTGCGCTGCCAGGCCGAGCTGGCGCAGTACCGCCGGTTGCTGCGGGCCTTGCGCCACCTCCGCACCGAGGTTCTCGAGCCCGCTCCGGGCACGGTGGCCGACATCCTGGCCGGACTGGGAGCGGCGGGCGAGCGGCGCGCCGCCCGCTCGGTGCTGACCGGGCGCCGGGCTGCATACGTCGGGGGGATCGCCGTCGCTACGGCCG